>DATAIE010001080.1:0-1740 GCA_036262875.1 Verrucomicrobiales bacterium | reverse complement strand
ATTCCAGTACGACCTCGGACCAAGGCAGGCCATCTTCATCCCTGACCAAACGGTCGCGGAAAATCAGCCCTTCCTGTTCGCGGTTCCCGCCGGTGCCTTTGGCGATCCTGTTTACGGCGCTCAACTCACCTACTCCGCGGTGCTTTCGAATGGCAATCCGCTGCCTGCCGGCTGGCTTTCGTTCAATCCGGCCACCGCTACCTTCAGCGGCACACCGGTGCCTGCGAGCAATGCGGACTATGCGCTCATCGTCCGCGCCGCCAATCCGCTCGGCACCACGGTCCTGTCGAATGTGTTCTCCGTGAAGGTCACCCTCGATCCTGCCCGCGCTCTCCAGCGTCTCTACGCCCAGTGGGCCGCCGCACACTTCCCGGCTGCCACCATCGCCAATACCGGACTCGAAGCCACCGTGTGGGGCCCGCTCGCCAACCCGGATGGCGACCCGTCGGCCAACCTCCTTGAGATGCTCTACGGCACCGATCCCCTCGTCTACGGCCTGCCCCCCGTCACGGTCGGAAAACTCGCCGGCCCGCAGGTCACCGCCACCTTCCCTTGGGCTCAGGGCCTGCCACTCGACTTCATCCATGTCGAATGGTCCACCGACCTCCAGTCCTGGTCACGCGCCAACGTCGGTTACGTCTCCTTCAAGGATAACAACGGCCAGCGCTGGATCACCGCCACCGTCTACCCCGAATCCGCCGAACAAAAAGTCCTCCTCCGCATCGCCGTCGGCCTGTAACCTGCGCCTGTTGCAGACGCGGCTCGCGAAGCGCGCGGCGCGGAGCCTTAAAACCAGGTGGGGCCGAGGCTCCGCCGAGCCCTGACTAAAAGGGCGAAGCGGGGCGGAGTTCCCTCTCCCCTCCATCAACCATTTACATCCGCAGGGTTGCGGCTAAGTCGGGGGATATGCCCGTCCGTCAGTTTCTGCCATGGTCCCGCCCTGTCTTGCCCGCAGCGGTGGATTACCTCACGGCGGACGCACACGGCCCCTCACAACATACGATCGCCCTCGTCCCCACCGCTGAAGCCGGACGGCGTCTGCGTGAAGCATTGCTCCCCGTCGCCGGGCAGGCTGGATTGCCTCACATCATCACGCCGGAGCAGATCACTCAGTGGACGCTGAAAGACCTGCCCTCCGTCGCCACGTCCGCGGATCTACTGCTCACATGGATGCAGGTCCTTCAGTACGTATCACTGGAGGACTATCAAAACCTCTTTCCGGTGCCACCCGTGAGCCGGGATACAGGATGGGCGCGCAGCACCGCCGCCGAGTTGCTCCGCCTGCGCCATCGTCTGGAGGAAGGCCGTAAGACCATTGCCGACACCGCCAATCGCCTGGGCCCCGGGCATCCGGAAGCCGGTCGCTGGCGGGACCTGGCAAAAATCGAAGCCCTCGCCGCCGCAGCCCTCAAACGGTCCGGTATGACGGATCCCGTCCTTGCCAGACTCTCCGCCTCCAGCCGGCCCGCCTTCCCCCCAGGGGTCACCCGCATCGTCTTGCTGGCCGTGCCGGACCCCGTGCATCTCGTCATTGCGGCCCTCGAAAATGCGGAGGCTGCCGGCATGCGAATTGAGGTGCTGGTCCACGCGGACAGCGACTGCGCCCATTTGTTCGACGCATGGGGACGTCCCCTCCCGGAGCTTTGGACAGAGCGCGTCATCGATATCCCGGAACCAAATGAGCGGATCTGCCTGAAACCGCGACCCGACGAGGAAGCCGGTGCCATGGTCGAAACCCTC
>DATAIE010001079.1:0-4327 GCA_036262875.1 Verrucomicrobiales bacterium | reverse complement strand
AGTGTATGAAACCAAACACCCTGCCTTCCATGAAACTCCCCCGTCTCGCCATCTGCCTCTCCCTCTTTTCTCTGGCACAGAGCACACTGGCTCAGCAGCCGCTGCCCAAACCAGTCCCGCCCCCCGTTCTTGTGGGAGCGGAAGCTGTCCGGGACATCCCGGAGGAAAAGCCGTTCATTCTCAGTTTTCCTGGCGGAACGGTTCAGGAATTTGTGAGAGCCGTGGAACAGGCGACGGCGTCACCCTTCAATCTCATCATTCCGGGGCATGCCAAAGATTTGACCATTCCGCCGGTAAACGTGCGGGAGGTCACGCTGACGCCGCTGCTGAATGCGCTTTCCGCGGCGAGCCGGGAGACCAAGCCGGTGCTCGCCTCCGCAAATGTCACCGCACGCCCTCAGCCGGGATTTGGCGGGATTGAATACCGGAACACAGGTTTCCAGTTCACCCGCACACCGGGAACGGTAGGCAGTCCGGTCTGGCAACTGACGGTCGAGAAAGTCACGCCTCTGCCTGAGCCTGCGCCCGCTCCGCAGGCGCCGAGGATTGCGCGCTTTTATCAGTTGAAGCCAAATCTCGAAGCCGGGCTCAAAGTGGAGGACATTACTACCGTGGCGCGCACGGCGTGGACCATGATGAAACTTGATGCGAAGGACATTCCGGATCTGAAGGTTCACGAGGAAACGGGTCTGCTCATTGCCGTGGGATCGGAATCCGCGCTCAGCGTGATCGAATCCGTGCTCCAGGAACTGCCAAAAAAATATGAGGAAAAGCGTCCCCTCCCGCCGGGCGTGCCGCAGGTCCCGCGTGTGCGTTAACTTTCCCCCGTCTCCCAGTGGACAATGACCTGCGTGCCTTCACCGCAGCGCTCCGCCGCGGCGATGAAGGTGCGTGGCGGGAGTTTCACGGCACCTTCCATCCGCGGATTTTTCGCTGGCTGCTGGCCCTGGCGCACGGTGATGAAGAGGCCGCTGCGGAAACCGCGCACCTCACTTTTTTGCGGGCGGTCCGCCGCGTGCCCCACACGGGCGAACCCGATGAACTGTGGCGCTGGCTGACGCTTCTCGCCCGCTGCGCCTACATCGACGAATGGCGGCGCCGGAAATCGCGCGGCAACCTCCTGCGCCGCTGGCTGGATCACTCGGAACCGCCGGACCTCCCGCTGCCGGAGACGGACACACTTACGATTCTGGATGAATGCCTGGCTTCGCTTTCCGGCGACGATCGCCTTCTGTTAGAGGAAAAATACTTTGCCCGGCAGCCTGTGCGCGATCTCGCCTCAGGCCGCCAGCTTTCTGAAAAGGCCCTCGAAAGCCGTCTCACCCGCGCCCGCGAACGCCTCCGCGACGCGCTCACCCGCCGCCTCCGCCATGCCGACTGATTCACACCTTTCCGGGCCCTCCGGCTTCGATCCGGAAGCCGCCTCCCTCGCCGCCACCCTCGCGAGGGTGCGCCTCTGCCGCCGGGTGCGGCGCTCCGCCCGCGCCTCCGTGGTGCTTCTCGCCGCAGCCTTTACTGTGTGGCTGACCATGCCCGCCCCGAAACCGGGCCGGAGCCCCGAACTGGCAAAGAATCCGCTGATCATCCACTCCGTTCCGCTGACTGCACAGGAGCGGATCGTTTCCGCCGCAGAGAATGATCTCTACGTGCGCACACCGGAGGAATCCGTGGCCGCCGTGCGGTTTAACACCTCTCCGGAGGCCTCCGAACAGCGCCTCGACGAAGCCGGATTTCACCGCTGGCTCGCGGCCAACAAGCTCTACTGTATTCAACTGGGAACGGATACACCCGTGATCCTCCCGCTCACTCCCTGACTCACCTCTTCATCCCAGGAGTGTTCACCGGGATGCTCCAGAGATGATTCCCCGACGTGATAAAAAGCGTCTTTCCATCCGCTCCTCCGAAAGCGCAGTTGCACGCCTCGTCGGGAGCGGTGGGGACGAAGTCGAGCAGGCGGCCGGCGGGAGACAAAATGTAACAGCCGGCTTTGAAGCGGGTGGTTTCGTAGTCGTTAGGTTTGTTGACACCCGCAGCGATGTAGAGGCGGCCTGCGGCGTCCATTTTCATCCCGTCGGGACCGCGGCTGTCCCGCCAGTCGAAAAGAACTTTGCGTGTCGCGGGGTCCACGGTGCCATCCGCGTTGAGGCGGAACCGCACGAGCCGGCGGGCGCCTCCGTGGTTGTTGTTATTGTTGTCGCAAAGGTAAAGGAATTCATCGCCGGGGCTGACGAGAATGCCGTTGGGGCGCTCGATGCCTGGAGTGTTCAGCAGAGTCACTTTTCCCGGTGCGTCGATGCGGTAGACCCCTTCCACAAACTTTCCGGAATCATCGCGGATCTCCATGTTGTCCCGGGGACCGTAGCGGGGATCAGTGAAGTAGATGCGACCTTTCGAATCCATGGAAAGGTCGTTGGTGTTGTTGAAGCGGCGTCCCTGATAGCGGTCCGCCAGCACGGTGAGGGAGCCGTCTTTTTCGGTGCGCGTCACACGGCGGGCACCGGATTCGCAGGCGATGAGGCGGCCCTCGCGGTCAAACATGAGGCCATTGGAGGAATGCGCGCGGGCGCCATCCCGGAAAACGCGGGTGCGGCCATCGGGATCGAGACGGTTGATGTGCCGTCCGTCGGTGAAATAGAGAGAGCCGTTCTTCCACGCCGGGCCTTCGCCTGCACCGATGAGTCCGTGGTCGGTGGCTTTGGCTCCGCGGGGCAGGGGAGAGGACATCGATGAGCACGATGCCAGCATCGCGGAGGCGAGAAGGAGAGCGAAGGCGTTCCGGTTCATATGAGTTAGAGGCGGCGCAGACCGTCTTCGGTCATGGGGCAGGGAATTTCGGCGTCGATGGAATCAATGCAGCGGAGGGTTGTTTCATCGAGGATGAGATCCGCGGCCCCGAGGCTCTCCTCCAACTGAGCCACGGTGGTGGCACCAATGATGGTGGAGGCAACGAAATCGTGCTGGCGGCTCCATGCCACGGCGAGGGCGGTGACACTGATGCCGAGATCACGCGCAATGACCTGAAGCCGGGCGGTGGTTTCGAGGGTGCGATCATTCACGAACCGTTTGGCCATGCGCTGCTGGCGCTCGCCGCCACCGGAGAGGTAGCCGGTGAAGCGTGCGCCGGCGGGGCGCTGGCCATCGTTGTATTTTCCTGTCAGCACGCCGCCCCCGAGCGGGGAGTAGGGAAGCAGACTAACACCTTCCTGACGGCATACCTGAGCGAGTTCACTTTCGCAGCGCCGGTTGATGAGGGAGAAATTGTTTTGCACGGTATCGAGCCGGCAGAGGCGGTGCTTTTCCGAGGTCCAGAGGCTTTTCATAAGGCCCCATGAGGTTTCATTGCTGCCGCCGATGGCCCGCACTTTGCCCTGTTTCACCAGTTCTGTCAGGGCCTCCAGCGTATCCTCCGCGCGCATCCCGTGGTCCGGCCAGTGGGTTTGATAGAGGTCAATGTAGTCCGTTTGCAGGCGGCGCAGGCTGTCCTCACACGCGCGGTGAATCTGGCGGCGGTCGAGTCCGGTGAATCCTCCCCGCACCGGCGGACGGAACCATCCATGGCCGGGTCCGGTGACTTTGGTCGCGAGGATGAACTCTCCGCGGTTTTTCGTTTTCAACCAGCGCCCCACGATTTCCTCCGTGATGCCAAACAACGCCGCACTGGGGGGAACCGGATACATTTCCGCCGTGTCGAAAAAATCGATCCCGGCGGCGGCGGCCCGGTCCATGATGGCGAACGACGTTTGCTCATCCGCCTGGAGGCCAAAGGTCATCGTGCCCATGCAGATGTCCGTTACCACGAGTCCGCTGCGTCCGAGTCTTCGTCTGTTCATAAGCCCAGCGTAGGAGGGCTAACGGAAGCCTCAATGCCAAAACAAATGACGCGAAAAAGGCTGCCGTTCACCGGCAACCCGACGTCAGATGGCACGTCATTTTGTGGCGCTTCCGTAAAGAGCGGGGCGGACCATGTAGAATGCCTGAGAGGATTTGCTGCAGCCTCCGCGGCTGGGCGAAGGGGTAACATCGCCCCTGGGGGGAGGCGGAGGCGGGAGATCAGCGACGAACAGAAAGATAACGCTCAGGGCAAAACAGCGCTGGATGGCGGGAAGTTTCATAGGGGCAACTGATAAGTGACCGTGTGGAGAGAGGCGGTCTTGCCGGGAGAACGTTTGGAGGAGGAGCAGCCGGGGGAAACATCTGCAAAGAAACCGAGGGTGCACAGGGCAAGGGCACGGGCCAGAACGACAAAGAGCTTTGTTTTCACGGCGGCTATCCTGCACGATTTTGCAGGTCCGTCAATTCACGCTATAGCGGCGGTTCCGGGGTTGGC
>DATAIE010001078.1:0-7080 GCA_036262875.1 Verrucomicrobiales bacterium | reverse complement strand
TGAGCAGTGGTGTGGAGAACACGGCTCGCTGGAAAAACTGCGTGCAATCCAGCGATCCATTCCCGAGGGAATATAAGCGCTGAATCCATCAGGCACTCTGAAGCCGGGCTAAAGCTTTCTCGTAGTCCCTGACAAACCACCGCTTCCCTTTCTGAAAGACGGTGTGGCCCTCGTCCCGCAGGCGCTCGGTGGCGGTTTCGAGGCCGCCGGGGTATTTGGGATTGAGCTCGCCGCCGGACTTGAGGGTGCGCCACCAGGGAGTGGCTTTGGTATCGCCTGCGAGTTCCGCTTCATTGGCGGCGTGAGCGGCGATCCACGCGAAGATGCCGGTGGTAACGGGGCAGGCGCTGTTCACGCTGTGTTTCGCGGCGAGGGCGCGGCGCAGGTACTCAATGGTGGTGAGTTTGCCTTTCTTCACTTTACGCATGAGGGCGTCCACTTCCCGCGGTGCCGGCACGACAGAGGAACCTGAGCCCCAGGTTTTGCTCTTCGACTCATCGATGGTGATGACCTTCGGAAGGCCGTTGTCATTGGCGAGTTTTTCACGCCAGGTTTTCTTTTTCGCACTCATAGCGGCATCAGAGTTCGAGGAAGTTCTTGAGAATGCGTTTTCCCTCCGTGGTCAGGATGGATTCCGGGTGAAATTGCACGCCGTGCACATTCAGCGTTTTGTGCCGCAGGCCCATGATCTCCTGTTCAGCAGTCTCGGCAGTGATTTCAAGGCAGTCTGGCAGCGTATCCCGCTGCACGATGAGCGAATGGTAACGGGTCGCTTCAAAAGGATTGGGAAGACCGGCAAAGACTCCCTTTCCATCATGGTGAATCATAGAAGTCTTACCATGCATGAGCCGTGGAGCCCGGATGACATCGCCGCCGAAAACGTCGCCCATGCACTGGTGCCCGAGGCACACTCCAAAGATGGGACGGCTTTCGGAAAAGCGGCGCAGCACTTCGTTACTGATACCCGCCTCGCGCGGGGTGCAGGGGCCGGGGGAGATGCAGATGCGCTCCGGATTGAGCTGCTCTATTTCGTCCGGGGTGATCTCGTCATTACGCTTCACCACGAGCGTCGCGCCCAGTTCCCCGAAGTATTGGACGAGGTTGTAGGTAAAGGAGTCGTAGTTGTCGATGACGAGCAGCATGGGGGAACTAAAGGTCGAAATCCGAAATCCGAAATCCGAAAAAGCGGCGGCTTCATTCGCTTTCGGGCTCTTCCTCCGTGGCTTTTTTGGAGGGCTTGCGGGCGCGTTTGGCGCGGTCTACGGGATTGATAACGGCGGTGACGGCGCGATGGTCGCTGGCGCTCAGCCAGTCGGCACCGGAATAGATGCGGCACTGTTTTGGATCAAGTTCCGGCGACAGGCCTTTGGAGGCGAACAGATAGTCGATGCGGGAGTAGGTATCGTCCTCCTTGTAGTAGTAGGTCCACTTCTCGCCGCGGGCATCGACGGGCGTGAGGGCAGTGAGATAATTGCTTTCCCCGCGGACGCCCGGAATGGCATGAAGCGCGGGTTGATCGCGCGTTTCGTTGAAGTCGCCGAAGACGAGGAGATTGGTATCGGGCGCGCCGGACAGAATGGCGTCCACCCGCTGACGGAGCAGGTGGGCTTCATTGCGGCGCATGAGGGCTTCGCTGGCTTCCGGGACTTCGAGCCGGGATTTGAGATGCACGCCAACGCACCGCAGGGTGTAGGACTCTGTAATTTGCAGCGTCACGTCCAGAAACCCGCGCTGCACGGGAAACTTCGAGTCATCCAGGAGGTAGGTGACCTTTGCCTGTGAATTCCGGGCGGCGAAGGGAAAGCGGCTCAACAGCCCCACATGCCGCTCGTTGTCCGCAGCCTCCACCAGTTCGCGGTGGGGCAGATCGATCCCCGCTTCTTTCAGCCGCTGCTGAAGGGCTGCCAGGTCCTCCGGGCCACCCATTTCACATACTCCGATGATGTCCGGCTGGAGCGTCGTAAAGATGCGGGTAACGGTGGCCACTTCGCCGGCCGGCTTTGGTTTGGTGGCCCGCGGCGGCGGATTGGCGGGGACCGTGACGGTGTGCAGGTAATTCTTGAGATTCCATTCCACAAAGGTCACCTCCGCCGGAGCCCCGTCCGCGGCGACGCCCTCACAACAAAACAAAAGGGAGCCTGCAGCGATGCAGGCTCCCCTGAAAACGAAAAGCATGGAGCGCACGATGCGCACAGGTTCCTTAAACCTTGGGATCGGTCTTCGGTTGCTGGATGGTTGGCTCCTCCACCGTCTTGGTGATTTCGTGCTCGAATTCCTGACGGGCTTTCTTGAACTCACCCATGCTGCGACCAAGGCCGCGGGCAAATTCCGGAAGTTTTTTGGCACCAAAAAGAAGAAGGACAGCGAGGAAGATCAGGAACCATTCCTGTCCGCCAGGCATACCAAGTGCGAGAATATGTGGAGTGCTCATTTGAGTGGGAGTTTAGGGCGCGTTTTGGGGAATGTAAAGGAAACTTCCGGGTGGGATACGGGCGCGAAAGGCGCACGGAAACGGTGAATTTCCCTGAGGAGTAAGGAGAACGGCGGGGGGTAAGACCATCGCTTCCCTTTGATTATGTCCGCAGGAGGCGGTTTGGGGTCAAAAAAGTTGTTTCACTTCAGAACCCCGGAGAGGGTCCTCTCCTGCAAAGAGCGCTACGAGAGCCCGGGCTCGTCTCTTTCATTTCGCCGGAATCACCGGCTGCTGCCGAGACTTGCAGGGACGATGGGGCGCCAGTTTTCGCGGGCGATGCCGGTGATTTCCACAAAGCCACTCTTGTGGGTGAGGGTCAAAACAGGCGCATACAGGGTGCCCCAGGCGTAGAGCTTTTCCACGCGGTCGGCCAGAGGGGTGTCCTTTCGAACAAAGACATTGGCGCGGTCCTCTCCGGGTCCGGGAGGGGCGATGGTGAAAAGGACAAAGTTCGGGAAGTCCTTCGCCGGCAGCATATCCGGGAAGGGATGCGCCCGCATGAGCGAGACAAAAAACAGGCCTGAGGGGGCCGCTGGGTTATTGAGGAAGGTTTTGAGCCGGTCATCACGGCACTGAGCGAAAAACTCCCAGTCCGTGCGCAGACCATCCGGGGTGTCCTCCACCGCGAGAGGGAACCCTTTGGGGACGGCCCGGGTAATGACCTTGAAATTCCAAAGGATGCGACCACTTGGGGAGGACTTACCGGTATCGATGAGATCAATCCCGCTGGCCGGAGCGGGCTCTGCTCTGCCGGGCCCGGAAAAATAGGCTTCCAGCCCCGGGGCGACACGGCTGGCGTCGAGAATATAAGGTTTCACCGCCTCCGGGGTGGTGGCGAGAAGCAGACGGGTGATCAGCTGGCGGGCACCAGCCTCACCCTCGGGAAGAGGACCGGTCGGTGCCGGTTCGGCAGGAGGGGGCGTCGCGGGGGGAGTGACGGAATCCGGAGGAGTCACCGCGGGCGGTTTTCCTTCCGGTGAAGAGGGGGGAGTTGGCACCTTTGCCTCCGGCCTGGGAGGAGCCGGGGGATCCGGGGTAACGTTCACGTCGGACGCTCCGGCGGATGGGCTCACGGGCGGCGGAACACTTTCCTTCTTCGGGAGGCGTCCGAGGATTCTCTCATTCCAGAAGGCTTTGATCTGGGGCTTGAAGGCCACCGCCAGCGTCCCGGCAGCGATGATGGCCAGCACGCCCACACGAGCCGGCGTAACGAGACTGCGCCGGGGTTTCGGATCGGACCGGGACGATCGTGAGAGGGGAACGTAGACCTTGTCCTCTTCCCCCGCCCCTCCTCCTGACCGGCTGGACAGGAAGGATACCGGCGCCGCGACGGGAGCCGGGGGATTCACGGGAGCAGGTGCCACCGGGAAGGGCGGCAACGCCGGCGCGGGCGCATCGATATCCAGCACGGCTTCGGTTCCGGAGGCGGGAGCAGGCGGCTCATCCGGCGGGAGCGGCTCGGCGCGATAGCCGGGCAGCGACAAGGGAGATGTCAGAGGGGAAGGCAGCGGAGCCGGGAGCGGAACGGGAGATTCGCCGAAAACCGATGCGGGTCTCCGGGCGGACATCGGTTGGGGACCCTGGGGCACTGCAAGGCGGATGGTCGGCAGGAAGGGCTTGTTGCCTGCCGCCGGGTCTTCCGGCAGGCGAACCGGAGCCGTTTCACCGGCAATGTTTTTCAACCACGGCGGAAGTTCCGCAGGAGGAGCCGCGGGGGGACCGGACTGAAGAGGAATGGTTTCACTGAACGGAACAGGCGGCAAAGGAGCAATGGGGGGCGGCTGCGCCAGCATGGCGGCCCATGGAGGCTCCTCCTCGACCACTGGGCGGAGGGGACTTTTCATCGACGCCAGTTCCACCGCCGCCTGGCGCCAGATTTCCTCCGGATCGGCAACGGGTGCGGAGGAACCTGGAGCTTCTGCGGTCGCCGCTGATTCAAGGGCTTTCGCCTTGTCCTCTCCCACGAGAGTCAAAGGGGCGGTTTCCGGCACGGGGACCAGCGGGCCAGTCTCCACCGCAGGCTGGAAAGCGGTTTCTGCGGGCGGCTCCGGCTGTTTCCAGACCCTGAAAGGAGAATTTGCCGCCGGAACAAAAACAGGCACCTCGTCGAGCGGGTCCTCCCCGGCCTCGATTTCCGGAGATTCCGCAGTCGTTGGCCCTGGCACCGGAGCAGAAGATTCCAGTTCCGGAAGAGAGGGCTCCTGAACGACGGCCGCGGGCTGGGCGCTCCCGGCGACCATGGAAGCGAGGGCCTCAAGGGACTTGTTCAATTCCGCCACAACGGGCTGGAGAGGAGGCGGATAAGAAGAGGGAAAGTCGGGAACGATCAGGAAATCCTCACGCGGACCGGGCGCCTCGTCCTCCTTCAACGCCACAAACTCTGCGGGTAATCCATGGATGGGACCCAGCACCGGCGCCACGGAGGCGGACAGGGTGACCGTTTCCAGTTTTGGAGGCTCCGGCTGAGTTTCTTCGGGCTTTGCCTCCTCCAGGGCCATTTCCACGAGCGCAGCCACTGGGAGCAGCTCGACCACCACCGGTTCGGGTGTATCGTCGAAGGAAATGCCCTCGCTGCCATCAGAGGCAGCGGGCACCAAGGGCACCACCGGCCTGGGCGCTTCCGGAGGCGGAGGCTCTTCAAACCAAGCGGGCTCCTCTGCAAAAACGCCGGCGTCTCCATCCGGGAAAAGGGGCTCGTCCACAGGCGTGCCGGCCTCCAACGGGGTTTCTTTGGCAGTCTCCCCGGGCGCTTGAATCCCGGTCCCTTCGTCCTGCACGGGCGCAAAGGCCGTCAGCGCAGGCAGGCCGGTCCATGCGTCCACCGGGGCTACGGGACCGGTTTCCAGCCGCACTTGAGTTCCTGGCACCGCAGGCGGCTCAACCACGGCGACGGGAAGGTCTTCCGCGACAACCGCAAGGGGTCCTGGAATTAGGGGTTCCGGCACCATGTCTGAATCCGTTTTTTTTGCCTGCGCCGCCCGCTTCATCAGGAGCCCGGCCCCCACGGCTACCAGCCCGGCGGCAAGGCCCCCCGCCCTTCCCAAAAGCACCCGTCCCAGCAACAGCCCCGCGGCTCCGGCCACCGCCGCCTCGATGGCGCGGGTATCCTCGGACGGAAGAGACACAGGCTCGGAATTCACTTCCGGCCGCTCCGGAACGGAGTCTGGATCGGGTGTCATTTTAGGTCGGTAAGGGGAGTATTTCCAGTATTCCGTGCCGAAACAGGACCCGGCACGCACGCGCATACATAATAAGCCACCGGGCTTCTACCACTGGAAATTGCAACACCGACCCGCTACGAAATATAGAAATACCATAATTCAGAGCTTGTTAGCGGGAGCGCGGCACGAGCGCCGGAACGGCAACACATGAGAAGCAAGCCTCCGGTACAGGCAGCCCCTGCCCAAGCCGGTCACTGTTCCAGCCCTTTATCATCCTCCGCTTTCCTGGACACAGTAGCACCCGGGGCGTTGCCGGGGAGCGCCGGGGATTTTACATGGTAATCGGTCAGAAGCGGCACGTCCCCGTTATAATCGAACACGAATTCCTCCGTGCCGTCACCATTAGCGAATGTCGATTTGTAGGTCATCTCGAGCGTCTCGTGACCGTTGTCGTTCTTCACATTCACGCTGCTGCGCTCCCCGCCTTTCCATTCACCGAGTTTCTGGTGGAGCATGCCCGCAAACGGGGTGAACTTTTCCAGCGGCACGGCAGACCGAAACGCGGGTGCGGCAGCGGAATGAATCGCCGCGATAGCCTTCGCGTTGTAGTCCCGGTGGAACGCGGACACAGCGGCGTCTCCCCGCTCACCGGCACGGTTGACGGTCCCGACGAGTTTATAAATACCGAATCCAGCCAGGGCGAGGACGACGGCGACAATGATGAGCAGTTTTTTCATGGCTACAGGGTATTCGCACCGGGAAAGAGAACCTTGCAGGTTTTTCCGGAAATGGTGTCCCCAACGGCTATTGGTCGCCACTATTCGACTTTATCAAAGTCCGGCCGGAGCCAATACAATTCATTTGAGCCTGATGCTCTCCTGAGAAATTCAGTGAAGCTAGATGCTATTATTGTCGACCAATTCTCTGCAAATGTCTCATGAAATACATCGACGTAATTTACGGACCTACCAGGATTACCAAACAATGCCCCCACATAATTTCCATCGCAAACGTCGGCGATCGCAAAACAGTTCCCTGGGCCGAAAGTGTCATCGTCAATACCATAAACAAGCATTCTCGCCGGCCTTACATCTTCGAGAGGCAACAGCCAGTATCGAAAATCCGAGCCGTTCAAAAACAGCACACATCCGTTAGAAAGCAGATAAAACTCACGGAGGTCATCCGGCAAAGCCACTTGCAACCTCTCCTCTGCGAATGAAATCTCCTCTTCGGCGGCGGGTGGATTAAGCGCATGCCGGGGATTTGATCGAATAGACTCGATCAGCTCAGCGATAGGAGTCATCGTGCGGAAAGGATAGTTTTTGTATGAAGGGCCTTGTTTGCATCTTCTATCGCGTTACCTGTAAAAACGTGAGATAGCGCCGACGCAACGCCTCCTGCACCAACTATATTGAGATGGAATTAAAGCCTCAATAACCGATTGTG
>DATAIE010001077.1:0-5050 GCA_036262875.1 Verrucomicrobiales bacterium | reverse complement strand
CGCTGCGGACCGCCGCATTAATCTCTTCACTCTCGGCACCCACGGACGCCGCAGCCGGCGTATCTTCCAGGATGTTCTCGGCACGGACTGGAAAGTCGGTGTCATTTCCGTCCCCAGCCATGACTACGACGCCACCCGATGGTACCGCCAGAGCGCTGGAGCCAAGACCGTCATCGACGAACTCGTGGCGCTGACGGTGCAGTCCACCGGCGGCGACTGAGCCGGACTTGAAAAATTCCGTAACAAATATGCCATGATTCCGGGCCAATGATGTCTAAAGAGTGATCGTGAACCCATCCCCAGCCTCCCCCTGGCATCCTTTGAAAACTCCGTCCCCGATTTCCCGCGTCAGCCGTACGGCCCGTGCCCCCCTTTCGCTCCTGGCCCTCCTGACGACCCCGGCCCTGGTGGCCGCCGCTCCGGTTTATGAGCGGGTGGCAGCTTTTGGCGCCGGCCCGCTCAATCCGGAGGCCCCGCTCATCCAGCACACCGACGGCACATTTTTCGGCACTACCACCCGCGGAGGAGGTTATGGTGAAGGAACAATCTTCCAGGTGGATGCCACAGGGGCGCTTCTCAAAGTCATCGAATTGACCGGAAACGGAACAGCCAATAAAGGGTCGAGTCCTTTTGCGCCACTGATCCGGCACACCGACGGAAACTACTATGGCACCACCGGGGGCGGCGGCAGTGGCAACTTTGGCACTGTTTTTCGCCTTACTCCGGAAGGCGTCCTTACTACACTGGTTCAGTTTTCGAACAATGGCGCGACCAACAAGGGCAACTCGCCTGTAGGCGCGCTCACCTCCGGCAGTGATGGAAATCTGTATGGCGTCACTTTCGCCGGCGGTGCGGACGATGACGGCACCGTTTTCAAAATGACTACCGAGGGGGTGCTAACCACCCTCGTGCAGTTCACCGGAAATGGGGTAACCAACGCAGGCAAGGGGCCAGGAGCCGGCCTTACCGAGGACGGTGGATATTTTTACGGCACGACGGCCCTCGGCGGCACAGGTGGCTTCGGCACTGTGTTTCGCATGACTCCCGGCGGCACCGTCCTCACGCTGGTCCATTTTACCGGCAACGGAGTGATCAACAAAGGAGCCAATCCTCAGGCAAAGCTGTTCAAAAGCGGCATGTATTTCTACGGGAGCACGCTGGAGGGCGGCCTCAACAACAGAGGGACGGTCTTCCGCATGACTTCCAACGGCACGCTCGGCACTATGGTGCACATGAGCGCCGCGGACGGAGCGGGGAGTAATGGGGCCGGGCCATGGGATGTCGTTCTGGGCACCGATGGCGCCCTTTTCGGCACTACCCGGGCCGGAGGCACCACCGGCGATGGAACCTTCTTCCGGTTAACGGTGAACTCCTCCATGTCTACGCGGTTCAATTTCTCGGGCACGGACGGATCACTCCCCATCGCCGGAGTGATCCTGGGAGGGGACGGAAATTTTTACGGCACTACCAAACTTGGCGGTCCGGGCGGAACACAGGGGTCGGGCACAGTGTTTAAGATTACTCCAGCCGGAGTTCTGACAACGCTCACGTCTTTCACCGGAGATACCGCGGGAAGCAAAGGCACTGCACTGTTTGGTGAACTGGAGCCGGATGGAAACGGCGGTTTTCTCGGCGTGACCAATTCCGGGGGAGCCTTTGGAGTGGGCACCGTCTTCCGGGTCACGCCCGCCGGGGCTATTACCACGCTGGTGGAATTTACAGGAAAAACCGGCGCGGCCAAAGGAACCAATCCACAGGCAGGTTTGGTCAAACACACGGACGGCAACTTTTATGGCGTCACCCGGCTGGGCGGCAGCACTGACAACGGGACCATTTTTAAACTCACGCCGGCCGGTGTCTTCACGACGCTGGTGGAGTTCACGGGCAACACGGGGGCCAAAAAAGGAATCACCCCTGGCGCCTCTCTTCGCAGCGGAGCGGATGGCAATCTCTATGGCACCACCGAAAAGGGCGGCGCGGGTGGATACGGCACGGTCTTCCGGATGACCCCCGCAGGCGTTCTGACGACTCTGGTGGAGTTCACCGGTGTGTCCGGAGCCGCGCTGGGGAACGGTCCCACCGGAGCGCTGGTAATCGGTGCCGACGGCAGTTTTTATGGAACGACCGCGCTGGGCGGCGATCCCGCCCTGGACGATCTGGGGCAACCCCAGATCCCCAACGGCTCCGGAACGGTTTTCAGCCTGACAACCAGCGGCACCTTTACCTCTCTCGTAAAGTTCACCGCCAAAGCCGGGAGCCGTCCCGGTGCGGTCCCGCTGGCGGGACTGATGCGCGCCAGCGACGGCAGCCTCTACGGCACCACTTCTCAGGGCGGCGCGAACTCGGTGGGCACGATCTTCAAGCTCACTCAGGCCGGGGTATTCAGCACCGTATTTGAATTTAAGACCACCGGCGCGGTGACGGGGCTCAATCCGGGCGGAAAACTCACGGAGGCCGCGGATGGAAACTTCTATAGCACCACCCTCAAGGGCGGAGCGACGGGCGACGGAACGATCTTCCGGATGACGCCTGCCGGTGTAGTCAGCAATGTGCTGGAGTTCACAGGCTCAGGCGGTGCCGCTCCCGGGGGGACGCCCGGTCAGCTTCTCCTGCCGTCCGCCGAGGGCCATCTCTACGGCACCACAGCCGGTGGCGGCCTCACTTCCTCGGGTTCTCCCGCCGGGGGGGGCCAAATCTATCGTCTCCGCTTCGGGCCGACTCCCGTGACACAGGCAGCCACAGGCACCGTCAATACGACCGCCACCCTGAACGGCACGATCAATCCTAACGGTGATGCGACCAGCGCGACATTCGAATACGGCACCGACCCTGCACTGGCAACATTCACCACCGTCAACGCCGGAACCACCACCGCCGGAACCACCGCAGAGCCGGTGACGGCCCCCCTGACCGGCCTGACTCCGGGGGTCACGTATTATTTCCGCGTCACCGGTCTGAACGCCTCCAATACACAACGCCAGCGCGGTGCGATCCTGAGCTTCACTCCCACTCCCCTGACAGATCTGGAAGTGTGGAGACAGCAGTGGTTTGGCACCACGGAAGACTCAGGGAATGCCGCCAATATGTTCGACGCGGACAATGACGGCCTGGTAAATCTGGTCGAATACGCCTTCGGTCTGAACCCCACCCTGGCCGGTTCGAACGCACTCCCCGAACCCGTCATCACCGGCGGTTTCTTTCAAATCACCTTCACCGGAGTCGCCGGCATTCGTTACGATGTCGAATGGAGCCCCTCCATGGAGGAAGGCACCTGGGATTTTCTGAATGACACGGGCTCCGGTGCGCAGCACATCTTCCGCATCCCGACAAGTACCGGTGGAAAGCTCTTTCTGCGAATGAAGGTGTCCGTGCTCGAATAGCTCCTGTCCGGAATCCGCTACTCCTCTTTGCCGGCTTCCGTTTTGTCAGGCTCCATCAGTGCCAGTTGGAGGCGCGTCTGACTGATCTGACCGAAGAGAGCCTCATTTTCCAGGATTTTGGCCACCTGCATTTTCTGGCCGGACTTGCCCAGCAGGTGCCGGACTTTCACCGTTAGGGCGGACTCCATTTGCTTCAGTCCGCTGAGAAGGTCTTCGGTGGATACATCACGCAGGCGTTCCCCGCAGCGGCTCTCGGTGATGAGCGATTCGATAAAGCGCATCAGCATCTCCGCCCGGCGCAGCAGAAAGCGCACGGTGTCCTCCATCTGCGGTCTCCCTCTCAGGGCGATGGCCACGCAATGAGTGGCGTGAGCCGTCCGCACAGCTTCATCGATCACAGGAAACCACGGCTCCGGAGAAGGCCACTGTAACGGTTGTCCTCCGGAGTCCGGATCCTTTTTCCTGCGGCCTTTCATGCGATAAGAAATCAGGGACATAGCGCCTCTCCCGCACAGGCCGTACCAGACGGGCAAAATACGGGAAACCCCTGACTGCCGGCATCAATCCCGTTCAGGTGCGATCCCCATTTCCCCCAGCACGTCCTGCAGCCAAAGGGCGGATGGATGCGCCGGCGCACCGGTCTCCTGATCCAGCTCCCGGTTGATCATGAAGATGATGGACTGCATTTCTTCGTCAGGAATTTCCAGCCGTTTAAGCATGCGGCGGTAAGCCTCCCCTACAAAACGGGTTCCCGGAGCCGGGCGGCCCGCTGTGCGGGCAATATCGAGAGACAGCTTCACCGCCTCCCGCGCCAGAGCCCCCGCCTCGTGATGACGGTTCATGTCGGAGAGCAGCAGCGAAAGGTGCGTGAGGCCGAAGGCGACACTGTGGTGACCAGGCCCGTGCAGTTGTTCCGCAAGTCCAATGGAGCGGCGGAGCAGCGGCTCGGCTTCATTGTGACGCCGCAGGCTGTGCAGGACGATCGCCAGGTTTTCAAGATCGGCCACGACGGTGGGCGGATCGGGAGAGGGAGCGCTTTCGTCGATCTCCAGAGCCATCCGGAAGCACTCGGCAGCCTCCTCGGACCGCTCCAGTTCGTGCAGCAGTGAGCCCAGATTATTCAATCCCAGAGCCACGGCGGGGTGATCCCGTCCATAATTCAATTCGTCAATTTCGAGGGCGCGGCGGAGGAGATGTTCGGCATCGGCGGGCCGGCCTGAAGCTCTGAGCAGACCGGCCAGATTGTTCAAGCAAATGGCCACCTGCGGATGGCGTTCGCCGCAGGCATTCTCAGCGATGGTGAGCGCCCGCCGGTAGAGCGCCTCCGCCTTCTCCATCCGGCCGGTTTCCCTGAGCAGCCGCCCCAGGTTGTTAAGAGAGGCCGCCACCTCCGGAGATTCCGGTCCCAGCGTCCGCTCCATGACTCTGAGAATGCTGCGGAGCAGGGGCTCCGCTTCGTTATGCTCGCCCAGTTCGTCGAGAATCCATGCGACCTGGGATGCCGCTTCCACCCAGGCGAGCGGATTGGCGTTATAAAGAGAAGCGGCGAGCGCACTCCGGGAAGCGGTGAGCGCCTCGGTAAGGCGACCCTGCCCGTATTCGATATAGCCCGCCAGCAGCCACGCCTGACGCTTTTCCTCCGCGGCTTCGCGGGCGGTCAGCAGGGCCTC
>DATAIE010001076.1:0-5072 GCA_036262875.1 Verrucomicrobiales bacterium | reverse complement strand
ACGCCCCTGAGTACCGCAAGTCCGGCTATTTCGCTTCCTACACCTATTTTTCGGGACGTCACGGGTATGACCCCATCTTTGCGCACCAGCGCTGGCTGAATCGTGCGGATGACCGCTGGGAACGGAAGCGGGAGGAGGACTTCCGGTTCTTCCGTGACAACCGGGATGAACGTCCTCCGCGCACGCTCGCCGCTTTTCAAAAGTTCGAGGCCCGTCCGGACCGCATCCGGCGCGGGGACGCCCCCATCGCCACTCCGCTCGCGCAGTTTGTGACGAGCAAGGATGCCCGCGTCAAATTCAAGCCGGTGAACGACGACGACCGCCAGAAATTCGAAACCCGGGGACGCGAAATACGGGATTTCCGTAAACAGCTCGCGAAGACAGAGGACGCTGCGGGACCTGCCCGGGTCAAGCCCTCCAGGAACAGCAAGGCCGACCTCGCGCAGCCTGAAAAAGTAAAAATCCCAAGATCTCCCGTCCTGTCAAAAATCGCCGATACGCCGGGTCGCACCGACGTGCCGCCGAAACGTCCGAAGGTCGAAGTGAACAACGACAAGCCCGGCACGGACCCCTCGGACCCGAGAGGACGCGGACCCAAAGGGAAAGGCAGGGGAGACAACGACACCACTGACAAGCCGGGGAAAGACCCGAAAACGGAGCCGACCGATCCCACCGGCCGCAAGCCGAAGGTGGATCCCGGGGACATGCCAAAACGCAATCCGAAAACGGACCCGACCGATAAACCGAAAGTCGATCCCGGTGACAATCCCCGCCGCATTCCGAACCCCGACTCCACGGATAAACCCAGGCGGGATCCAAGGATAGACCCCGATGACAAGCCAAAAGTGGACCCCGGGGACAAACCCAAAGTCGACCCGCGGCGCGACCCGAGAATAGATCCGGGCGACAAACCCAAAGTCGACTCCAACGACAGGCCGAAGCGCGACCCCAAACCAAAAATCGATCCAGGCGATGCTCCGAAACGGGAGCCTAAGATCGAGCCGAAACGGGAACGGGTGGAGCAACCGAAGCGGGAACCCAAATCCGATCCGGTGCCTCAGCCGAGAATCGAACCCCGCCAGCCAAAGATCGAGCCGAGGCCCCAACCCAAAATTGAACCGCGGCCTCAACCGAAAATCGAGCCACGCCCGCAGCCAAGGATCGAACCAAGGCCGCAGCCAAAAATAGAGCCGCGGCCACAGCCGAAGATCGAACCGAGGCCGCAGCCGCCATCACAGCCGCAGCCGGATAAGAAAGACAAAGACGACAAGAAAAAGGACAAGCGCAACTAACCAGCCGCCGGCTCATCTCATCACCCTCTTCCCCTGCTCCACCGGAGTGGGGGAAGAGGGTTTTTCGTTTCCGTCCCCGGCCACAGAGGCCTACGGGCCGAGGACGTTTCTCAGGAACGGCGCCGTCCGGCTTACCTTCGATTTTGCCACCTCCTCCGGAGTGCCTTCCGCCACGATCGTGCCGCCCTCCGCGCCGGCCTCCGGGCCAATGTCGATGATATAGTCCGCTTCGCCCATGACCTCCAGATTGTGTTCGATGACGACCACCGTGTGTCCATCGTCAACGAGCCGGTGAAGGACATCGATCAGCCGCGCAACATCCCCGGGGTGCAGTCCTATCGTGGGCTCCTCAATGAGATAAAGATTGCCGGCCGGCCGGAGATTCTTGCGAAGACGGGCGTGAGCAGTGCGCTGCACGCCGCGGCTGAGTTCCGCCACCAGTTTCAATCTCTGCGCCTCGCCTCCGCTGAGAGTGGGACTGGGCTGACCGAGCTTCAAATAGCCTGTGCCGGTATCGACGAGCAGTTGGAGGGTGCGCGCAATCTTTGAGTAGGCGGAAAAGAAATCGGAAGCCTCCTGGAGCGTCATCTCCATGACATCGCCGATGTTCTTTCCGTTGTATTCAATCTCCAGCGTCGCGGCATTGTAACGCCGGCCTTTGCACTCGGTGCAAATGACGTGACTGGTGGGCAGGAAGGCCATTTCGTGTTTGATGACCCCGTTGCCGGAACAGGCTTCGCAGCGCCCGCCTTCTGCATTGAACGAAAAACGGCTCGGCGTGTAGCCCCGCATCTTTGAGGCGGGAAGCGCTGCGAAGAGCGCCCGGATGTCGTCAAAGACCTTGATATACGTTCCTGGTGTGCTCCGGCTCGTCTTGCCGATCGGCGACTGGTCCACTTCATAGACCGCCTCCACCTGTTCAAGGCCGGTGAGACTGTCATAAGTGCCGCGCAAAACGACGGGGCGGGGCGGGGTTTCCCCTGCGGGCAGCTTCCGGGGCTTTCGCAGCGCAAGGTGGACGGCGGGATACAGCACGCCGCGCATGAAGCTGCTCTTCCCGCTGCCGCTGATGCCCGTGATAACGGTTAGTTTCCCGGCGGGAATATTCACATTGATGCGGCGCAGGTTGTTGGCACTCGCACCCTTCACTCGCAGCCAGCCGGACTTTGCGTTGACGGACGGAATGGGGCGGCGGCCTCCGCGCGAGGGGTGCTGCACCGGCTTCCCAAGAGTACGCCCGGTGACGCTGGCAGCGTTTTTGCTGACCTGCTCCACCGTTCCCTTGGCGACGATCTCACCGCCGAACATCCCCGCACCCGGACCGAGATCGAGAATGAAATCGCTGCGGCGCATGGTTTCCTCATCGTGCTCCACCACGAGCAGGCTGTTTCCTTTGTCGCGCAGGGCCGTCAGCGTATCGAGCAGCTTCACATTGTCGCGCGGGTGCAAACCGATGGTGGGTTCATCGAGCACGTAGAGAACACCCCGGAGATTCGAGCCCAGTTGTGAGGCCAGGCGAATCCGCTGGCTCTCCCCGCCGCTGAGCGTGACTGCGCTGCGGTTCAACTGGAGGTATCCAAGGCCCACTTCATCGAGAAACCGGAGGCGCTGCGAAATCTCCGGCAGGATGTCGCGCGTGATGATCTCCTGAGAACCCTTGAAGGTGAAGGTGCGCAGTTTCGCAAGGACGCCATGCACCGGCATCGCCGTCAGCGCCGCGATGTCGATCCCGTGAACGTAAACATGCAACCCCTCCTGCGTGAGCCTGCCGCCGCGGCACACCGGGCAGGGGCGCACCTCTGCGTCCTCATCGTGTTCGCGGCGCGCCTCTTCCTGGAGTTCCGCCTCCATGAGTGAATTCGCGTGTGAGGTGTCCAGTTCCATATTCCCGCGCAGCGTCCCGTACCCGCGGCAGGACTGGCACCAGCCATGAGGACTGTTGAAGGAAAACAGCCGGGGATCGAGATCCTCGAAAGAGTCCCCGCACTCCGGACAGCAGCGGCGGGAGTTGAGTACCGTGCTCTTCCCCTTCGCGTCGAGGAGCCGGATCACGCCGCGCCCGGCCGCGAGGGCCTTTACCACGTGCGCATCCAGTTCCGCCACCGTGGGCTCGCGGGAGAGCGTGGTGACGACCGCATCGATGCTGTGCTCCTTGAAGCGCTCCAGTTTCTTGAAGTCCTCCACGGGCACTACCTTCCCGTCCACCACCAGTTCCATGAATCCCTGGCGCTGCGCTGTCTCGGCGATCTTCGTGTGAAAACCTTTCCGCCCGCGAATGAGCGGCGCACAAAGGCGCACGGCTCCTCTCTTCAATGCCGCTCTGACAGCCTCCGCGATGGCTCCGGCTGTCTGCTGCTGCACGGGCACGTCACACTTCGGGCAATGCTGCACCCCCACCTTGCTGTATAGCAGACGCAGGAAGTGATACACCTCCGTCACCGTCGCCACCGTACTCTTGCCGCCGCCGCGGGAGATGCGCTGCTCGATGGCCACAGTGGGCGGAAGCCCCACGATGGAATCCACCTCCGGGCGCTCCATCTGCTCCACAAACTGCCGCGCGTAGGTGGACATACTGTCCAGGAAACGCCGCTGCCCCTCCGCAAAGACGATATCAAAAGCGAGGGTGCTCTTCCCCGATCCTGACAACCCGGTGATCACGACAAACTGATTTCGCGGGATTTCGACGGAGACGTTTTTCAGGTTATGCTCCCGGGCCCCCCGAATTACGATACCGGTGGCATCCGGCCTCTTGAGGTTCAAACTTTCCTCCGGTGCTTCCTGCAAGCGCCCCGCCTTCTTCGAATCATTGCCGGGGAAGAGCTTTTCGGCAAGATAGCGCCCGGTGTGCGAGGCTTGCACCCTCCCGACCGCTTCCGGAGTACCCTCCGCCACGAGGCAGCCCCCGGCGGCTCCCGCCTCCGGCCCCAGATCGAGGACCCAGTCGGCGCATTTGATGACTTCCACGTTATGCTCGATCACCAGCAGGCTGTGTCCATGGTCCACGAGCCTCTGAAACACCTCCAGCAGCAGAGCGATATCGTCAAAGTGAAGCCCGGTGGTGGGCTCATCGAGAATGAAGAGCGTGGACCGGCCTCCGCCCTCCATCATGTGACCCACAAGCTTCAGTCGCTGGCTCTCTCCGCCGGAAAGCGTATTCAACGGCTGACCGAGACGCAGGTAGCCCAGTCCCACATCCGCCAGGATTTGCAGCGAAGTCGCCGCCTTCTCCGCCTTCGGGTCCGCCGGACCGCTGCGAAGGAATTCCAGCGCCTCGCTCACCGTCATTTCCAGCACTTCATGGATGGCCTTTCCTCGCCATAGAATGCGCAGTGCCTCGGGACGGAACCGCCGGCCTTCGCATTCCGGACACTTCACAAACAGGTCACTGAGGAATTGCATTTCCACTTTCTCATACCCTGCACCCTGACAGCGTCCGCAACGTCCGGTTCCGGAATTGAAAGAAAAATAACCGGCCTGCAATTCCTGCGCCATGCCATCGGGCGTCTCTGCAAACAACTGCCGGATCCAATCATAGGCCCCCACATACACCGCGGGCGTGCTGCGCGGCGTGCGGCTGGGAGGCGACTGGTCCACCATCACCACCTGGGCGATTTTCTCCGCACCCAGCACATCCTTGCACCGACCTGGTTCATTTTCGGACGTCGCTCCTTTTTTCAAACAGAGGTTCTCATAAAGAACATCATGCACCAGCGTGCTCTTACCGCTGCCGGAAACACCGGTAACGCAGCAGAAGACACCCAGCGGGATGGTCACATCCAG
>DATAIE010001075.1:0-4263 GCA_036262875.1 Verrucomicrobiales bacterium | reverse complement strand
ACACCACCTCATATCCCCGGACGCCATCTCCCGCAGCCGAGGTGCGAAAGAGAATCCCCGCCAGTTCCACAGCCCCCGGCAGCGTGACATTCGCTTCGATGGCGCCATCCTTGAATTTGGCTCCTCCCCACAGCGCAAAAGGACCGCGATCGCGCTCCACCACCCGGATGCCCTCATAGGCCGGTGCCCAAACCCCGCGAAAATACTGCCAGCCTTCCGCCGGCCCTGTCAAAAACTGAGAGGGCTGCAGTTTCGGATAGTAATCAGCCGACAGCGCCTCAGCCACATCCGGACGGAAAGTCAGCCGGGAAGACAGCGCTTCAAATGCCTTCGTCTGCCGCCCTATCCACTCCACCGCCGTTTTCGCCTCCTGCGGAGATGGCTCACGGTTGAATGCCAGTTGCCACGCACACGCAATCTGAGCTTCCCTTCCCTGCCCCGCCTCCCTGATCAACCGGTCGGCAAATGCCGCAGCCTGCTGGTGCATGAATCCGTCATTCAGCAGCATCAACGCCTGAGGAGCCACCGTCGTCGTCGCCCGCTCCGCCAGCGGCGAGACCGTGTTGCTGTAGTCAAAAGTCTCCAGGAGCGGCACCGCCATCGTACGGCGGACAAAGGCATAGACACTTCGCCTCGACTGCTCTCTTTCGCTGGAGACCTCCCAGTCCAGCCCTGGCCGTGACTGCCCGGCCAGCACCTCTCCTCCAAGATGCGGGAAAAATCCGCGCCCGCCCATCGCGGGATTCAGCGTTCCCGCCACCCGCAGCACCGAATCCCGCAGGGCCTCCGCCTCCAGTCGCCGCAGGTGATGATGCCACAGCAATTCGTTCCCGGGGTCTGCCTTCAAGGCGTCCGCCCTGTCCGCGCGGGAGGACTGACGATAGCACTGCGAGAGCATAATAAGCCGGTGCAGTTTCTTCATCGACCAGCCGCTATCGACAAACGCAGAGGCCAGCGCATCAAGCAGTTGTGGATGCGTTGGCACGGCACCGGCGCGTCCAAAATCCGTGGTGGTCCTCACAATTCCTGCGCCCATGTAGTGCTGCCAAATCCGGTTCACCATCACCCTGGCGGTGAGCGGATTTTCGGGACTCGCAATCCACTTCGCCAGTGCAAGCCGGCGACCGCTGGAGACCGCGTGAGGCATCTCCAGCCCTGGCTTTGCCGCGCTGAGCACGCCAGGAAAAGCGGGCTCCACCTCCGTCCCTTCTGTGGCCGCATTTCCACGGATGAGGATGCGGGTGGGCGGAGGCTTCGGTCCGGCTTCACGAACGGCCAGCGTCCATTCACCGGCTGCTTCCTGCTGCGGCTGACGGGGAGACGCCAGCGGGAGGAAGCCGGGGGATTTCAGGGAAGGCTGCCCATTCTCAAAAGGACGGACGCCGCGGAAGAACGCGAGCAGTGAGTAGTAGTCCCGCTGCGGGATGGGATCGAACTTGTGGTCGTGACACCGCGCGCAACCGATGGTCAGCCCAAGGAACGCTCCGCCGGACGTGGAGACGATGTCATCCAGCGCATCGAACTCCGCCATGCGTTTGTCATCCGGTTCATCGTCGAAAACGCCGAGCCGTTGAAAAGCCGTAGCCGTCACCGAGTCCGCCGTCGCATCGGGCAATTCGTCACCGGCAAGCTGTTCAAGAACGAACCGGTCGTAGGGCTTGTCATCGTTGAACGCCTTGATCACATAGTCCCGGTAGCGCCACGCCAGCAGTTTTTCACCATCGCGTTCATAGCCGTTGCTCTGCGCAAACCGCGCTATGTCCAGCCAGTGCCGGCCCCAGCGCTCACCGTACTGCGGCAGTGACAGCAGGTGGTCGATCACCTTTTCGAAACTGTCCGGAGCAGCATCCCGTTCGAAGGCCTGCACCTCCTCCGGTGAAGGCGGAAGACCGATAAGGTCAAAAAAGGCGCGACGGATAAGCTCCCGTTTTGAGGCGGGCGGATTGAGGGTCAGCCCCTTCTCCGAGAGCCTCGCTTTGATGAAAAAATCCACCGGGTTGCTGCCATTGAATTCTTTCCCCTTCGTCCGTTTTAGCGGCTGAAATGCCCAGTGAGCGCGGTCAGCATCGGTGATATGAAACTCTTTTTTCACTGCCGCAGACGCGGCGTCCTCCGGCATCGGCGCACCCATGCGGATCCACTGTACGAGGTCCGCCACCTGACGTTCGGCGAGACGTTCCTTTGGAGGCATCTGCAGATCCTTGTCATTGTAACGCACGGCAGTGATCAGGCGGCTCTCCTCCGGCAGGCCCGGCTGAAGGCACGGACCGCTTTCCCCTCCGCCCCGTATCCCCGCGGGTGTATCCAGCCGCAGTTTTCCCTTCTGCTTTTCTGCGCCGTGACACGAACCGCAATGATCCACCAAAAGCGGACGCACCCTCCGCTCAAAGAACTCTATGCCCGCCGCGTCGTCTGAGGCCGCCACTGCGCCGCCGGCGATAGTCATCCAGCCGATGAGAGAGGCGATGACGCGGAGCGCGGGCATAACTACTTATCGAGGGCCACCGTTACCGGCATGGAGTTGCCGAAGTTTTTGAAGTCCTTGAACGTCCAGACGACTTTTTTCTCCGGCGTCACTTCAATGAACTGAGGATTGTCAGGACCGGCGTGGCAGTTGCCGATCAGAGTATTTCCATTGGGCAGGCGTTCCACCCGCGTGACCCACGCAAGGGTAATGCCGGGCAAATCCCGCTGCGAAATCCTCCACACGATTTCCTTCGCAGGCGTCACTTCCAGCACGCTGTGTCCATTGCCCGCACCGATGAGTGTATTCCCGTTGGGAAGACGGCGGGCACTGAAGACCGAATTTCCAAACGCCTCGGGACCATGGCCGCCTTTCTTTTCCTGACCAAAGAGCGGGACTTCATACTCCCATACAATTTTGCCGCCTGCGTCGTACTCACGCACCGTCCCGTCACTCTCGTGTGCGACCAGGTAATGGCCGTTGGCGAGCTTCCGGACGAGGCGCGTATCACTGTGGGTGGCCGGGTGATCCACCTTCAATTTGATCTCGTGCTGAATTTTTCCTTCCTTGTCTACCTCAATGATCCGCGCCGGGCCGGATTCGGCAATCATGGTCAGCCCATTCTCCAGCCGCTGGAAGGCGTGGACTTCCACCGGTTTGCCGGCATTGCCGTTCGACTTTGCAGCGTCGTATTCCCAGACGACTTTTTTGTCAGGGGCGATTTCGACAATTTTGGTCCATCCCTGCTGGGTGAGGATGTTTCCATTTGGCAGGAGGTGTGCGTCGTGAATCGCGCTCACTTTGATTTCCCAATCCACCTTTCCGTCCGGCGCGATGATGGCGAGACGGTGCGTGCTGTCGTCTCCGCCGAGGACGCGACGGTTCGGACGGGCCTCCTGTGCACCGGCGCTCAAAGCCCAGGACGCTGACAGGGAGAGAGAAAACAGCAGGGGAAAAACAGCAGGGCGCGACTTATTCATAGGGAATTGAAGCAACAACTCCCGGAACGAATGCGCAGCGACGGTTCTTGCGTCGCAACTCCGTAGGCTTCAGGCCTGGGTCTTCAAATGTTTGAGCGCCTCCAGCAGTTTTCCGTGGATGCCCCCGAATCCCCCGTTCGAAAACACCGCGATCGTGTCGCCCGGCTGCACGAGGGTCATCGCGCGATCCACGATCCTGTCCACCGTGTCCTCCATGAAAGCCTGCCGTCCCATCACCCGGATATCATCCAGCAGGCGGGTGACATCGAGCCGGTCATTTTCAGGAACCTTGTGCGGATCCGCCACGGGAGCGATGATGACTGATTCGCTGGCTCCGAGCGCCAGCGCCAGTTCTCGCTGGAATATCTTGCGGCGGGTCGTGTTGCTGCGCGGTTCGAAGATGGCCAGCATGCGTCCGCCGGCGGCATTGTAGCGGCGCTTCAGCGCGGTGGCCGTGTCCTTGATCGCCGTGGGATGGTGGCCAAAATCATCGATGACTTTCACTCCGTTCACTTCTCCGCGCAGTTCCTGGCGGCGGGCCACTCCCTTGAAGGCAGCGAGCGCTCTGGCAATTTTGGCCGATGCCATGCCCGCGAACTCGGCAGCACACACCGCCATCGCCGCATTGCGCACGTTGTAGTCGCCATTCAGCGGCACGCTGTAGCGCTGGGCGTTGATGGTAAATTCCGTCGTCTCGTCATGATAGGCGATATCTGTGATCCGCCGGTCATTGTCCTGCCCAAACCCCACTTTCAGGACCGGGGCCGGGGCATTCTGGATCACTTCCCTGACATTTTCGTCATCTCCATTCGCAAAGAT
>DATAIE010001074.1:0-2689 GCA_036262875.1 Verrucomicrobiales bacterium | reverse complement strand
CACTGCTTCACGCCCAAGGTAGTAAGCCAGTGCGAAGTCCACGGCATTCTTCCCGGAAGAGGCGAGTCGTATCAAATGCACCGTGCCATTCTCTTTCAGTTTTTTGACAAGAGCGGCGTGCTGTTTGGCCTGGTCACGCCCAAGCAGCAGGGTAAGGATGACGGTGTCTTTTTTCAGTAAACCGCTCTCAAAGTGAGGGACGTTTTCGTAGTCTACGAAAATGTGCTTTATGGAAGACGGAGAAACGGGGCCTGGCTGGACGGACATATGACACGATACACCCAAATCAGTTAAAAGGCCTGAAAAAATGCCCATACGCCGCGTGGCGATTCCACGTCTTGAGTGTGGAATCTGCGAAAATCCGCAGCAATGCCTTCCTGCCCGCCCTGGCGCGGCCCTGTCTGCTTTACCTCAACCTCAACCCGTGCTGCTGCCAGAAGGCGGCGAGGGCGGCGGGGGAGCCGCGGAAGACATTCCGCTCCACGACGCGATCCAGATTTCCGAAGAACGGTCTGAAGCGGTAGCGGCCGGCGTTGTAGACTTTGGGGCGGGAGGCGCCGCGTTCCCAGTCGGCACCGCCGTATTGCCACAGGGTCCAGTGGGACCACAGATGGTATTGGTCGACGAGGCCTTCCGGTGTGCCCGGGGCGGGGAAGATGGGGCCGGCGCCGCTTTCGTGGGAGTAGAGCGCCAGCCAGTAAGGGGCCTGGCGGAGCCGGGCTTTGGTGGCGGCGTCGGCGGCGCGGGTTTGCAGTTTGAGCTGCGGGCTGTTTTCCAGATAGGCCACGGGGATGACGCCGGTGCGAGACTGCACGCGATCCATGAAGCGCAGGATGCTGGCGAGCGGGAGATCGCCGTCATAGTCGCCGCAGAGCAGCAGGGCAGGGGCCTGCCATGACCGGCTGCGCGCCAGGGACTGCACCCGGCTGACAAACTGGTCTGCCTGCGCCACGGGATCCACATGCCGCTGCACGCGGTAGTAGACGCCTGGCAGCAGTCCGCTGCGGTCTGCTGCGGTCAGGAAGGAAGCGCACTTCGTATCCAGATTGCCGCCCTTCCCGGCGCGCGCGATGAGCCCGCTGGCACCATTGGCGCGCAGGGCGGAGACATCGTTTTCAGAATAGCCCCGCCCGTGGCGCAGCGGCGCCTTGGGATCATAAGCGCTGACGTTGATGATCTGCTGCATCCCGCCGCTGTAGGCGGGGGGCGGGGCGGCGGCCTCCATTAGCGGCTCCGTCTCCCCGGGTGGCGGCGGCAGGACCGGCACCGGCGACGTGCTGCAGTTGGCGAGAAGCAGGAGAAACGGGAGGAGGAGCAGAGACTTCATAACAGGCGCGCATCCTTGCCCCGGAGCTTCGTGATCGCAAAGCCGCACTCGGCTTTTTTCCAGGCGCGGGCCCTCACTTCTTCACGGAGCGGGAGTAGCCTACGATCACCACTTTTTCTTCACCCCTGGGCTTCAGAAAACGGAACACCTCATGGGTCTTCGCATTGTCATAGGTGGCGTCGCCCTCCAGCGTGAAAAGCATGCCGCCGCCGGAAACAGGTTTGAAGTCCACCTTCTTTTTGTCAGGCGTGAAATCCTTCAACTTGCCCAGCGCCTTGCGGCCCTCGGCGATCCCGGTGGCGAACTTTTCGCGGGTCGTCTTTTCGTCAAAGGCCCGGTTATCCAGCAGGCCCACCACGGCGTCCATGTCGTCGGCCTTCATTTGATCGATGAAGTATTCCCCCACGGCGGCGCATTTTTCGAGGTCCACGGCGATGAGCTTGGCGAGGTCCGCATTGTCCATCTCCTTGTCCTTCTTCGGTGTGTCGGAGGGCGGTGCGTCTCCGGTCTTGGGGGCAGGCTTGCCGTCGATGGTGAGCAGCTTCAGGTCCTCCGTGCCGATGGTGGTCGCGCCGCCGATGATCCATTTTCCGGAAGCGCTGAGATCCTTGTTCATGCGGTAGATCACCACACCAAAATCCTTGAGTCCCGTGGCCGCGCCCACGGCCATGTAGTCGCCGTCCATGAGGCCGATGCCGCCGAATTTCTTGTCCGGCATTTCATAGGAGACATTGGCAACGTTCTTCACCTCCGAAGGAGCGATGGTGATGGTGCCGGGCGTGCCGTCGCTGTAGACATACTGATGCTTCACCTTGCCGCGCTTCAGTTCGTAGGTGCCGAGCGCCGCGCCGTCTTTGGCCGGTGCCCAGGTGCCATCGACGGTTTTTTCATTCACCTTGTAGATGGCCACGCCCATGGCCTCGCTGCCGTAGGCCACAGCCATATAGTCGCCGCTCGCCACACCGTAGCCCGTGTAGCTGTCCCCGTTTGAGAGGGTCCAGGTGACCTTGTAGGGAGTCTTCGCATCCTCGCGGCTGAAGGATACCTTGCCGGAATAGTTCCCCTTGCCGTCGGGATTGGCACCTTTGGTAATCGAGAATTCGAGCTTCTTCGGTGCTTCGGCCTGAGCGATGGAGCCGGTAAGCGCGAGGACGGCGGCGGTGGTGAAGTAGACGATGCGATGAGTATTCATGGAGTTGGAATGTGGAACGTTGAAAAGGGTGCGTGCGGGAAAAGGACTCCCGCGAAGGCTGTTCGCCGGCAGAGGGGCAACGATTACAAAAAAATTGAAGTGCCGGCGGAAACCGTCCAGCGGTGGCAGACCTTCCCGTTCAGAGAGAAAGTGGTGCAGGTTTTGTCTCC
>DATAIE010001073.1:0-3774 GCA_036262875.1 Verrucomicrobiales bacterium | reverse complement strand
ACCTTCCATCTGCTGAATCATCTGGGGGTTCCCAGTCCGCTGGGCAACTGGGCGCAGTTCCGGACAGTCATGCAAACCGCGGAGCAGCCGGATGCATTCCACGGGGATTTCTGGGGCCTCATGTATGTGCATGAAAACTATGACCGCCGTTTTCTCCAGGCGCACGATCTGAAGAAGGGCAACCTTTACAAGCTCACGCGCGACGGCACGGCGGGCGCCGCGCAGTTCCGTTATCAGTCCGCCTTCGCTCCGATCAACAATTCGGACCATGACGAACTCTACAACAACCTGAAGGGAACGAGCACGCCGGCCTACATCACCGGCCGGGTGAACCTGGGTCTTTGGAGCCGCTATCATGCACTCGCCGAGGCCGTGAGGCACTACGACTACTGGCCAAACGGCGACAACAACGCCGGATGGTATTTCTATCCGAAGTACGATGCCTCCAACGGCAACAAGGGGGTGCTCTGGTATCTGCCCAACGACGTGGACGCCACGTGGGGGCCCACATGGAACAACGGTCACGACCTTGTCCACAACTCCCTCTTCAATGACACGCTTGGAGGCGACAACGGCGGGGACGCCAGCACCAATCCCACCCTCTGGCCGGTCTACTTCAACCAGGTCCACGAAGTCCGCACACTGCTCTGGCAGCCGGACCAGATCAATCCGCTGATCGATCAGTTCGCCGATGTCATTCGACCGTTCGTGAACGCGGAATATGCACGGTGGCTGACCTCGCCCGCCGATGCCGGAAACTTCGGCGGCCTGAACACTTACGGAACAGTGGGACAGACGGCGTTGAACAACTATCTGGCGGGGATGAAGGACTTCGCCTTCGACGCTGATAACAATGGCAGCAGTTGGCCCGGTGGAAATGTGGGGGTTGGCGGACGCGCGGCGTTCCTCGATACGCTGGGCGTGAGCCTCGGGGAGGACAGCACCAAATACCCGGCAAGGCCCACCCTTACCTACAGCGGTCCCGCCGGTTATCCCTTGAACGATCTGCGCTTCACCACTTCAGCCTTCAGCGATCCGCAGGGGGCGGCGAGTTATGCGGGCATTCAATGGCGCATGGCGGAGGTGAACACCTCGGCGACTTACAATCCGGCGGAGCCGCGTCTGCTGGAAATCGACGCATCCTTTGACAGCGGTGAGATTGCCGCCTTTGCCGCCGAATTCAAATACCCGGCCACCTCCTGCATCCCCGGTCATCGGTACCGCGCCCGGGTTCGGATGAAGGACGACACGGGCCGGTGGAGCAACTGGAGCCCGGCGGCGGAATTTACGGCAGGCACGTTCGATCCCTCCGCCTATGCGTCGGCGCTGGTGGTGACGGAGATCATGTATCACGCACCGAATCCCACGCCTGCCGAGCAGGCCGTTGCCGCGGCGCAGTCTCCGGCTCAGCTTTGGACGGATGACGATTTCGACTACCTCGAACTTCGCAACGTCAGCGGCAGTCCGGTGAATCTGTCTGGCCTGCAGTTTGACCAGGGTTTCGACTATGCCTTCCCGGCGAACACCGTGATCAATCCGGGGGCCAGCATCGTCCTTGTGCAGAACATGCTCGCCTTCAACACCCGCTACGGTGCGAACAGCGCCGTGCTCGGTGCATGGGATTCCAAGGACAAACTCAGCAATGGCGGTGAAACGCTGACGCTGCGGTATGGGCAGCTCACCACTCCTGTCTTCTCTTTCGCCTATGGAGACAAACCCGCGCAAAACTGGCCTGCTGCGCCCGACGGTGGCGGTGCGAGCCTGGTCAGAATCGCTCCGGAAGACACCACCCGCGATCCAAACCTCGGTATCAACTGGCGCAGCAGCCTAACTCCCGGGGGCACGCCCGGCACAGATGACCGGCAGACCTTTGCCGCATGGCTGACCGCCAACTCGCAGTCCGGAGCGGGCAGCGATACGGATGCGGACGGCCTGACCAATCTTGTGGAATACGCCTTCGGCGGCAATCCGGGGTCGAATTCCACCTCCCTGCTGCCTACCGGAAAGGTGCAATCGCTCACAGTGAACAACGTGACCGCCGGCTACGCGACCCTGACTTTCCGCCGGGCCAATGCGGCTGACAATCTGACTCAGGTTGTCGAGTTCTCCTCCGACCTCGCTTCATGGCCGGTGACCGGAGTGCAGGTCTCCGCCTCCGACAACGGGGATGGCACCCGCACCGAGGTGTGGCGCTCCGCCTCTCCGGTGGACGGTGCCTCCCGCATGTTCGGACGCGTGAGGTTCGCGGCTCCGTAGGAATTATCCGCGGTCGTATCCCTCCCTTATTTTCGGTTCACCACTGCAATGCCCCCCAGGACCAGCAGCGATCCGGCGACGAACGCCGGGTCGAGCGGTTCTGCGAGGAAAAGGGCCCCGAACGTGACACCGAACAAAGGAGTCAGGAACGAAAAAATCGAGAGCCTTGAGGCGAGGTATTTTCGCAGAAGCCAGAACCAGAAGAGGTAGCTGCCGAAGGCGACGATGACCGTTTGGAAAGTGAGGTTGATACACAGAGAGGCGGACAGGGCCGCTGTATGAAAATGGCCGTTCCACCACGCGACGGGAAGGAGAAGGGTGGCCGCACCCGACAGTTGATAGAGAAGGGTTTTTGAAGGCAGCGCATCAGAGAGTCTGCTGGAACGGATTACGAGGGTGGTGGCCGCCCAAAGCATGCCGCCCAAAATCCCGAGGGCGTCCCCGGCCATTTGTTGTGCGCCGCCCGATGAAAAAAGGCTGCCGGCAAAAGCGGTGGCGAGGCCGCCAAAGGCAAGGCCGACTCCCGCCCACTGGCGCCGGTTCATGCGTTCTTCTTCAGTCGTCCAGTGAAGCCCGAGCGCTGTGAAGACCGGTGCCGTATAGAGGAAGACTGCCATGTGACCGGCGGTGGTGAAGGTCAGGCCGGCGGCCACCGCCAGAAACTCTCCTCCAAAGAGGAGACCCGCGACGAGGCCCGGCGCCAGCGTTCCATCGCACAGCGACATATCCTCCCTTCGCGCGACCATCCACCCTCCTACGAGGAGCGCTGCGAAAAAAGATCGCAGCCCTACCTGCAGCAGAGGGCTCATTTCCGGTGCACCGGTTTTGATAGCGACCTGCTGGAAGCCCCAGATGAGGCACAGGATCACCATCGACGCAGAACTGAATCCGTCGAGAGGCCTGCGGAGCGGAACAGTTGATTGAGACATTGGTCGACCGGGCGCTCAACGTGAGAATCGAACGCGTCCCGTCAACCGTTGTCAGTAGAGTCGCGTGGTCTTAGTAGCGGCGTCCCGGGTGCCGGTCAAAGCGATTGGGAATTCCATCATGGTCACGATCACGACCGGGGCCGTAGTAATACCGCCGGTCACCGTGCCAATGGCTCCAGTGGGTCTGCGGCACGAGGTAGCGGGTCCGATAGAACGAAATGTTAGGTCCACGGTCATAATAGGCCAGCCCGGGGGGGCCATAGTAATAACCCATTCCGCCGTAGCCATTTCCATAGCTCAGGGCAAAATCCGTGGAGACAACTCCGGTCGAAGCGACATAGCCAGGCCCAGCCACCTCACAGGAGGAAAGGCACAGCGCGGCGCCCGCGATAGCGGGCATAATGCAAAGTATTCGGTTGGGTTTCATAAGTAAGCGAATGACCTTGCAGAATTCATACCGTCACCGCTTTTCAGGGCTCGATCGTCCACTCCAGTTCGGCCCGGAGACCGTCTTCCTCGAAACCGGTGCGAAGCAAAACACTCCGGATGCCCGCGAGAATACCGGGATCATCCTTTGCCCGCGCGGCTG
>DATAIE010001072.1:0-2193 GCA_036262875.1 Verrucomicrobiales bacterium | reverse complement strand
TCCATCCGGGAATTGGAGCGTCTCTTCGAAACCGAGCGCGAGCGGCGTCCTTACATCTGCTGGGAGGAACTGCTGCCCATTCGCCATTTGCTCATCAACCGCAGCGGGCGGTTTGGCGACATCCGGCGCATTGCGAGCCATGCGAGCGCTCTCCGCCAGTGTTCGCGGTTTCTTTCCGCAGTGCAGCGCGCGCTGCCCGGGGTGGAGATTACTCAGGCGCTCAGCACAGGGCAGGGGGTTAAGGAGGCGCTCGGAGACTCTTCGGTCGCCGCCATGGCCTCTCCCGAGGCGCTGGAGCATCACGGTTCCGAGTTGAGGGCTGTCGATTTGGAAGAGGCCCGGAAGGCGGGTCTTGAATGGTCTGATCCCCACACGCTCACCGACTTCAGTCAGGGTTTCACGCGCTTTTGGATCCTGGGTCCCCGTCCTGCGCCGATGATCCCGCCGCCGGACAATCGCATCCGGGTCACTCAGCGTGACCAACTAGCACAGATCACCGGCACGCGGGACCACCACCTGCAAAAGACCTGCTACCTTCTGAATCTCCCGGATTCCGCCGGTGCCATGCACCGGGCTCTCGGTGCCTTTGCGAGCCGCGGCATCAGCGTGGCCGTGCTCTATCCCTACCCGCGCCTCCAGCGAACGTTCGAGTACCTGTTCTTCGCTGAGATCGAAGGGCACTGCGACGATCTTCTCGTGGCCGAAGCGGAACGTGAAATCAACGACCGTCACGTCAGCCGCCCCATTCATGAGCGTCCCTGCATTCTCCTGGGATCGTATCCCAATACGCCCCTCCTCAATCGCCACCCGGTGCCCCGCGCCGCCTATCGCCGGCAATTCTATCCCGCCGCTATGGTCTGGAACGACTAGCGAGTTCGTCATTCGGTCTTCGGATTTCCTCATTTCCCCCCATGTCCTTCGTCGAAACCTTCAATCGCCTGCCGCACGAAAAGTCCGCGCTGCTCCGCCGCATGGAGCAGTTACTGGCGCCCGTGTCCGCGGCCGGTCTTGAAGAAATGGCCGTGCAGGCGGCACGACTCACGCGGCAGCACTTCGGCCGCACCATGCGCCTTTTTGCGCCGCTCTATCTTTCCAATGAGTGCGTCAACAACTGCGCTTATTGCGGCTTCTCGCGCGACAACCCCATCTTTCGCGTCACCCTGACAATCGATCAGGTGGTACGCGAGGCACAGCACCTTTTGAGTCAGGGATTCCGCCACATTCTGCTGGTGGCGGGCGAGCATCCGAAATTTGTCAGCAACGGTTACTTGGAGGAATGCCTCGCCGCCCTTCGCCATCATGTGCCGACGCTCGCCATCGAGGTCGGCCCCATGGAGACGGACGAGTACCGCCGCATGGTGGACTGCGGGGCCGAGGGCCTGGTCGTGTATCAGGAAACGTACGACCGGGAGGCTTATGCCGAGTATCACACCGCCGGTCCGAAGCGCGATTTTGACTGGCGTTTGGAATGCCCGGAGCGCGGCTGCGCGGGCGGTTTCCGCCGCATCGGACTGGGGGCTCTCTTCGGTCTGTCCGACTGGCGCATGGAGGCACTGGCCCTCGCCGCGCATCTGGAATACATGCAGTCCCGCTGGTGGAAGGCCAGCTATACGGTCGCCTTTCCCCGGCTGCGCCCCGCGGCGGGCGGATTTCAGCCCCGCACGTTTCTCGATGACCGCACTTTCGTGCAAATGACCTGCGCCTTTCGCCTGTGCTTTCCGCACGCGGGCATCGTTCTCAGCACCCGGGAACCCGCGTCCCTGCGGGATGCCCTCCTCCCCCTCGGCATCACCACCATGAGCGCCGGCAGCCATACGGAACCCGGCGGCTACACGGGGCAGGGCCGCGAGGACCTGCACCTCACCGTCCGCGGACGGCGCGTGGAACTGGAACAAAAATCCTCCTGCGACAACGCCACCGGCCAGTTCGACATTGCGGACCACCGCTCTCCCTCTGAAATCGCGGCTCTCCTGCGCAGCCGGGGATTCGATCCCGTTTGGAAAGACTGGGATGCGGCGATCCTTGAAGAGCAGGCACAGCCTGCACTGGTGCCGGTGTAGGAGCCAGACGTTAAAAAGAGGGTTGAAGGAAGTCCTCCAGACCATGGAAGGCGCCTATCAACTCCCTCAATTCATCCCGAATCGAGTCATCCGTCGGATCTTCGAGCGTATTCCAGATTTCCGCGACCAGGGC
>DATAIE010001071.1:0-9745 GCA_036262875.1 Verrucomicrobiales bacterium | reverse complement strand
TTTACAACTGCCTCGAAACACTGACCCACAGCGGACTGGTGAAGCAGGTGAACCTGGACCGCGGCCCTTCACGCTACTGTCCGAATCTCAAGGAACACGGCCATTTCCACTGCGAAGGCTGCGGCCACGTGACCGACGTGGAACTCCGTGACACCGCCGGCTCGGCCCTCTCTCTTCCCCGCGGCTCCGTGGTGAGCCGGATGGACATTTCCCTGCGCGGCCTTTGCCCGGCCTGCGCCAAAGCCGCCAAATCCAAAGCGCGCGGCTGATCCCTTCCCTCCAGCATGAAACTCGAAATCAAAGACCTTCACGCCACCGTTGGCGACCGCGAGATCCTCAAAGGACTGACTCTTGATCTCCCCTGCGGCCAGGTGGCGGCAATCATGGGCCCCAACGGTTCCGGCAAAAGCACTCTGAGCAAAGTTCTCGCCGGCCATGAGGATTATGTGGTTACCAAAGGAGAAGTCCTGATGGACGGAAAGAACCTCCTGGAGATGCCGGTGGATGCCCGCAGCCGCGCGGGATTTTTCCTCGCCTTCCAGTATCCCATGGAAATCCCGGGCGTGAGCAACGCCAATTTCCTTCGCGCCGCCCGCCAGGCCCGGATGCCGGAGGGGGAACAGCTCGACGCGGTGCAATTTTATCAGTTGCTCTACAAGAAGATGGACGCCCTGAAAATGGACCGCTCCTTCACCGCCCGCAGCGTGAATGAAGGCTTCTCCGGCGGCGAAAAGAAGCGTAACGAAATCCTCCAGATGCTCATGCTGGAGCCGCGCTACGCGGTGCTCGACGAAACGGACTCCGGTCTGGACATCGACGCACTCAAGATCGTCGCGGAAGGCGTGAATCTGATGCGCAGTCCGGACCGCGGCATCCTGCTCATCACGCACTATCAGCGTCTCCTCGACTACATCAAACCGGACGTCGTTCATGTCCTTTCGGACGGACGCATCGTCAAATCCGGCGACGCCGGTCTGGCGCTCGAACTCGAAGAGCGCGGGTACGACTGGCTGAAGGCAGCCTGATGTGAAACGGCAACGCCGAAAACTCAATATTCCGAAATGACGAAATCAGAAATCAGAAATCAGAATGACGAAGGAATTACGAATGACGAATGTTCGAACCGGACATCCCTCGTCATTCGCGCTTCGTCATTCCTTCGGACTTCTGATTTCGGCCTTCGTCATTTGAAGCCGGCGCATCCCTTACCTTAACGCAATTTACCCTTTCCCTCTCAATTTCTATGAATGCGACCCTGACCCCGGAACACGAGATCGATGACACCACGCTTCAGGCGGTGGACATCGATCGCACGGCGGGAGATTTTTCCTATCCGGAAAATCACACTTACGACGCCGGCGTCGGCCTCAGCGAGGCGACCATCGACTACATCTGCGACGTGAAGAACGATCCGGACTGGGTGCGCGATTTCCGGAAGCGCGCCCTGAAGGTGTTCCTCGAAAAGCCCATGCCCACCAACTGGGCGACGAAGGATCTGGACAATATCGACTTCAGCAAAATCCGCTATTACCTCAGCAGCGGCAGCAAGCCCAAGCGGAGCTGGGACGAGGTTCCGGACGATGTGAAGCGCACGTTCGAGCGCCTCGGTATTCCCGAGCAGGAACGCAAGTTCCTCGCCGGTGTGGAAGCGCAGTTTGACAGCGAAGCCGCGTATTCAAACATCAAGAAAGTTATCTCAGACCAGGGCGTCATCTTCGTGAACAGCACCGAAGGGCTTCGTGAACACGCAGACATTTTCCGGCCCTGGTTCGGCAAGGTGATTCCCACGGGAGACAACAAATTCTCCGCTCTCAACAGCGCGGTCTTTTCCGGCGGCAGTTTCATCTACGTGCCGAAGGGCGTGAAAGTGAAGCACCCGCTGCAGGCTTACTTCCGGATCAACTCGGAGAACTTTGGCCAGTTCGAACGCACGCTCATCATCGTGGATGAAGGCGCAGAGGTGATGTACATGGAAGGCTGCACCGCTCCCAAGTTCGAAACCGCCACTCTCCACAGCGCCGTGGTGGAACTCGTCGCCATGAAGGGCGCGAAGATTCAGTACGTCACCGTGCAGAACTGGAGCAACAACGTCTTCAACCTCGTCACCAAACGCGGCATCGCTCACGAGGACGCTGAGGTCCGCTGGATCGACTGCAATATCGGCAGCCGCCTGACCATGAAGTATCCGGGCGTCATCATGAAGGGCCGGCGCGCTCGCGGCGAAGTGATCAGCATCGCGCTCGCCAACAATGGCCAGCATCAGGACACCGGCGCAAAGATGATCCACGCCGCGGATGAGACGACCTCCAACATCGTCAGCAAGTCCATCTCCATCGGCAAAGGGCGCTCCACGTATCGTGGCCAGGTCCATATTCCGAAGCACCTCAAAGGCTGCAAGAACAACACGGAATGCGACGCCCTGCTCATCAATTCCAGCAGCCGCACGGACACCTATCCGGCCATCACCGTGCGCGGCAATCAGCACGCCACGCAGCACGAAGCCAGCGTCAGCCAGGTGAGTGCGGAACAGGTGTTCTACATGCAGCAGCGCGGCCTGACAGAAGCAGAGGCGATGAGCCTTTCCGTGAACGGATTCGTGAACGATCTCGTGCGGGAATTTCCGATGGAATACAGCGTAGAATTGAAGCGACTCATCGACCTTGAGATGGAAGGGAGCGTCGGCTGATACAAATGAAGCGCTTCGAATACCACGTTCTGAAGGGGAAGGTCAGCAAGGGGGCATGGATTTTCAACTTCGGCGGCAACGTCGATGAGTCCGAACTGAAGGACGAATTCAACAATCTCGGCCGTCAGGGATGGGAACTCGTCACCGCCTCCGAACCGAGCATGGCCGGCGGGCAGTCCCGCAACATCATTTTCATCTTCAAACGCGAACTGGCTTCCTGAGGAACGCCTCAATGCCATGACAACCCTTTCTCCAACATCCCCATTCGTGCCCTCTGTGTTTCTTGATGCCCCTCAACTGACTCATGCCGGGCAGCCGGACTGGTTTGTCTCCTCTCAGCGCAAAGCGTGGGAGGATTTCACCAACCTGCCAATGCCCGGACGCAAAGATGAAAACTGGCGTTTCGCCGGTTTAGGACTGCTCCAGTTCGATGGGTTCAAGCGTCTGCCCGTGCAGGAAGCGCCAGATTTTGCGGGTCTGGAAAGAACATCCGCGCGGGTCGTGACGGTCAACGATGCCTCCGTTTTGCGCGAGACGTCCGCGGAGAAAATCCAAGTGCTTTCCCTGAGTGAAGCGCTGACAGCCCATGCAGAGGTTCTGAAGCCTTTGCTCGTTTCGCCGGACACCAACCTCGGCGGCGCAAAGTTTGCCGCTCTGAACCACGCGCAACTCAGCGACGCCACCGTCGTCGTCGTTCCGGCGAATGCGGAAATCAGCGATCCGGTGGAAATCGTCCACTGGCTGTCCGGAGAGGGAGCCAGTTCGTTTCCGCGCACCATCATTCTCGCTGGAGAAAACAGTCGCCTTACTGTGGTGGAGCATCACCTGACCGCCAACGGCGACGCCGGCTTCTCCTGCGGAGCAGCCCAGATCGTCGCCTCCCGCGGCGCCGGGGTAAAATATATCCAGGTCAACCGACACAACGCCGCCAGCAAGTTCATCCACCTGTCCACCGTGCGCTGTGAGCGCGATGCGCAGGTGAAGCACGCCACCTTCAATCTCGGCAGCGGCTACGTGCGCTGCGAGGCCCTGAGCCTTGTCGCCGGGGAGGGCAGCCGCAGCGACATGTTGAGCGTCTCTCTCTCGAGTGCGGATCAGGAGATCGACCAGCGCACGCTCCAGGATCACCTGACTCCGCACGGCTTCAGCGACCTGCTCTACAAGAACGTCCTCTTCGATCAGTCGAAGACCATCTTTGCCGGACTCATCCGCGTGGACTCCGGCGCCCACTATACGGACGCCTATCAGAAGTGCCGCAATCTCCTCCTGAGTGACGAGTGCGAAGCCAACTCGATGCCCGGCCTCGAGATCAATGCCGACGAAGTCAAATGCAGCCACGGCAGCACCAGCGGACGCCTGAGCGATGAAGAGGTTTTCTACTTCCGGTCCCGCGGGATCGAACGCGAAGCGGCGGAACACATGATCTCCCTCGGATTTACCATGGAGGTCATCGCGCGTCTCGAATGCGAAACCGTGGAGGGGATGATCGTCCGCGAAGTGGAGAGCCGGTTTGTGGAGCTGGAGAAAAGGTCCGCTGCGCGGAAATGACACCGCCGGAAACCAGAAATCCGAAGGAATTCCGAATGACGAATCCGGCGATTTCGCCGCGCCTCGTCAATTCTTCACATTCCCCGGTGTTTCCTTATTCCTTCGGATTTCTGGTTTCGGATTTCGTCATTTCATGTGACACGTAACCGCTCTTTCCACAGCTTTCCCTTTTCCAAATCCTCTCCTCCCATGTCCTCCACGATCTCTGCCCGAATGAATGTCGATCTGCTGGAAGAAAAATACCAGCAGTGGAAAGAAAATCCGCGGTCCGTGGAGGCAACGTGGGCCTCATTCTTCGAAGGGTTTGAGCTGGGGGTGACGCAGCCGAAGCCGAAAACGCCGGTAAACGTCCTCGACGAAAACCGCGGCGTGCAGAGCGTGGGCATGAGCCAGCAGGAAATGATGTTTCGCGCCAATGTGGCGCGGATGCTGGAGGCCTACCGGGCTCTCGGTCACACGGCGGCGTGGCTGGACCCGCTATCCCCGCGCGGCGAGGAATCGCCGAGGCTTTCGCTTCAGGCATTCGGATTCACCGAAGGGGATCTCGACAGCGAGGTGGAGACCATGTTCTACAACGACGGTCGCCGCACAAAGCTGCGCACGATGATCGAGCGGCTGCGCAAGACCTACTGCGACCGCATCGGCTTCGAGTTCATGCACATCCTCAACTATGAGGTGCGCGACTGGCTCATGGCGCGCATCGAGGCACGGGTGGACCTGCCCAACACCAGCACCGAAGTGCGGGAAAATGTGCTGCGCTGGCTGTGGGAGGCGGAGACCTTCGAGCAGTTCCTTCACACCAAATACAAGGGTCAGAAACGCTTCAGCCTCGAAGGCGGCGAGAGCGCCATGGTGGTGCTCAACGCCATCCTCCAGGAATGCACCTCCTGCGGCATTCAGGAAATCTCCATGGGCATGGCCCACCGCGGGCGTCTCACCGTGCTGGCGAATTTCCTGCAAAAGCCGCTGAAAGTCATCCTGCACGAGTTCAGCGAAAACTACATTCCCGACCTCGTCGCCGGCGACGGCGATGTGAAATACCACCTCGGCTATGAAGTAAAACGCCGGATGCCGGGCGGCGACGTGAGGATTCTTCTGGCACCGAATCCCAGCCACCTCGAAGCGGTGAACCCTGTCGTGGAGGGCATCGCCCGCGCCAAGCAGCGCGCCCTGAACGACGGCCTCGACCGCAAGGGAGTGCTGCCCCTGCTGATGCATGGCGACGCAGCATTCGCCGGCCAGGGCATGGTGGCGGAGGTGCTCAATCTTTCGCAGCTTCCAGGCTACCGCACCGGCGGCACCATTCACCTCGTCGTCAACAACCAGATCGGCTTCACCACCTCTCCGGCGGACGCGCGGAGTTCCGCGTATTGCACCGATGTGGCCAAGATGATCGAGGCCCCGGTCTTCCACGTGAACGGCGAACATCCGCTGGAAGTGTATTTTGTCGCCAAACTGGCTCTGGAGTTCCGCCAGAAATTCGGACGCGATGTCGTAATCGACATGTACTGCTACCGCCGTCACGGGCACAATGAAACGGACGAGCCCAGTTTCACCCAGCCGAAGGTCAGCAAGCTGATCGCGTCAAAGCCGACTGTGGGGACCATCTTCCGTGAGAAGCTCACCACCAGCGGTGAAGTGCCCGTCCAGCGCGCCGATGCCATCCTGGCCGAAATTCAGGATCGTCATGAACGCGAGCACGCGGCCCTCCTTGAAATCGAGAAGACTCACAAGGGCAGCGATTTGAAAAAGGAGGTCTTCGCCGGTTCCACGGCGGTCTTCCAGCCTGAATACACTCATGATCCGGTGACCACCGGCCTGCCGCCGGAACGCTTCCGCGAACTCGGCCTGAAGATCACGGACGTGCCGGCCGGATTCCGCCTGCACCCCACGGTAAAGCGCACCGTGGTGGACAAGCGGCGCGCCGCCACCGAAGCCGGCGGCCCGTATGACTGGAGCCACGCCGAGCATCTCGCCTTCGCCTCTCTGCTCACCGACGGAAGGCCGGTGCGTTTGTCAGGACAGGATGTGCGCCGCGGCACCTTCAGCCAGCGCCACGCGTGTTTTTACGATACAGAAAACCGGGACCGCTTCATTCCGCTCCAGCACCTCTCAGAGACGCAGGCCACCTTCCGCGTTTACAACTCACTCCTCAGCGAGGCGGCGGTGCTGGGATTTGACTACGGCTACAGCCTCATGGCTCCGGACATGCTGGTCCTGTGGGAAGCGCAGTTCGGAGACTTCTCCAACGGTGCCCAGGTGATCATCGACCAGTTCATCGCCAGTGCGGAATCGAAGTGGCAAAAGCCCAGCAGCATTACCCTGCTCCTGCCTCACGGCTACGAAGGCCAGGGTCCCGAGCACAGCAGTGCCCGTCTCGAGCGGTTCCTGCAACTCTGCGCCGACTGCAACATGCAGGTCTGCAATCTCACCACGCCCGCGCAGTATTTCCATCTCCTCCGCCGGCAGGTAAACCGCCCGTTCCGGAAACCGCTGGTCATCATGACGCCAAAGTCCATGCTGCGGAATCCCCAGGCCGTCAGCACGGAGGCCGACTTCACCGGCGATACCGGTTTCCGCGAGATGCTGGACGACGATACCCTGCTCGCTCCGCCCTCCCGCATCACCCGCCTCGTCTTCTGCAGCGGGAAAGTGTATTACGATTTGATCAACTACCGCAACGAGCAGAAGATCAAAACCACCGCCATCATTCGCATCGAGCAGTTGTATCCCTTCCACGAGGAGATGCTGAAACAAATCGCCGCGCGTTACCCCAAGGCGAACAAGAAATGGGTCTGGTGCCAGGAGGAGCCTCTGAATATGGGCGCATGGTCCTACATCGTGCACCGCCTCGAAAAGTTCACCGACATGCACGTCCGCTACGCGGGCCGCGACCGCGCCGCCAGCCCCGCCGTGGGCAGCAGCACGCTCCACAAGGCCGAGCAGAAGCAGTTGGTGGAGAAAGCGTTCGAGGTCTGATGCGATCGGTGCTGGTGAAGATGGATCGTCCTTAAATGACGAAACCCGAAACCAGAAATCCGAAGGAATGACGAAGCTCGAATGACGAGGGGCACCGCCTGCCATTCGGTCATTCGTCATTCCTTCGGCATTCTGGTTTCTGGTTTCGTCATTTCCGGGGCGAAGGCTCCCCCATAAACACAGCCCTCCTCAAGCCGACTCCTGAGCGAGCCGCTCGCAGGCCTTAATATCGAGCTTTCCGGTGGCGAGAGTGGGAATTTGCTCCACACGCACGAGCCGTTTGGGAATCCACAGGGCAGGCACGCCATGCTCCAGGAGGGTGTAGCGCAGTTGAATGAGTTCCTGCTTCACGGCTTCGCTGGCCGTGGTGGAGAGCAGTACGAGAGCCTCTCCCTTGTCGGGATCGGGCACGCCAACGACCGCGATGCGGCGTTCCGCCTCGCCGTCGAGTCCGAGGGCACGATTGATGTGCTCCTCCACGGTTTCATGCGGCACCATTTCCCCGCCGATCTTGGAGAACCGGCTGAGACGTCCCTCGATGTGGAGGAATCCGTCGGCATCCACCCGGCCGACATCGCCGGTGCGGAACCAGCCTTCGTGAATAACCTCGGCGGTCTTTTTGGGGGCCTTGAGATAGCCCGAGAAAATATTAGGCCCATGCAGCCAGATCATCCCGCTCCGGTCGATGGGAACGGCCTCACCGGTAATGGGATCGGTAATGCGCACGGACATCCCGGGGAGAAGCTGACCCACTGAACCGAGGCGGCGCGCGGGAATGACCGGCATCTGTCCTCCGGGCGGGTCGGGCAAATTGACGGTCGCAACCGGACTCGTCTCGGTGAGGCCATAGCCTTCCATGACGGTCTTGCCGAACTTCCCGTTGAACTCCTGTTCAAAATTCAGCGGGAGCTTTTCCGCCCCGGTAACGATGAGTTTGAGGCTCGCCAGTTGCTCCACCTTCACGCGCCGCATGTAACCGCGCAGGAAAGTGGGCGTCGCGAGGAGCACATCCACGCTGTGTTTCTCAATGAGTTCCGCCAGCTTTGGCGGTTCCAGCGGCGTGGGATACGTCACCAGCCCCACGCCTTCGATGACCGGAAACCAGAGCGTCACAGTACTGCCAAACGAATGGAAAAGCGGCAGGCAGCCAAGGATTTTCTCTCCGCCCCTGAGTCCCAGACGGGCGCTGAACTGGGCGACATTGGAAATGAGATTGCGGTGCGTCAGCACGACTCCCTTCGGATCGCCGGAACTCCCGCTCGTGAAGAGAAGAGACACCTCCTCATCGCCGCCTTTGGAGGGAATACCCAGCAGGGTGCTGAGGACAGCGGCGGGCAAAATCTTCTGAAGCATCAGCCAGCGGGCGCAGGCCCCCTTCATGCGCGGCAGCACGCGCTCCATGAAAACCGTATCCTTTTGCGCGGGCCACGGGAAGGTCTGCATTTTCCGGACAATGATGTCCGCCGTCACAAAGCGGTCGATGCCGGCCTGCTTGATCGCGCTTTGAATGGCTTCCTTGCCGGCGGAATAGTTCAGATTCACCGGAACCTTGCCCGCGAAAATGGCCGCCAGATTGGCAATGAGCCCGGCCCTTCCCGGAGGAAGCACGATGCCGATGCGCGGTTCCTTCGTTTGCTTCCGGAGGTGCTTTGAAAACGCGGCCGCCGCAGCAAAGATATGCGAGTACTTCGTGGCGCTGCCGTCCTGTCCGTCGTGGATGACCACGGAGGCATGCTTTTTCAACCCGGCCACGATGAGCCGGCCCAGATGATCTCCGAAAACGGGTCGTATGCTGTATGCTTCCGCCGTTGCCGCGATGAGCGCCTCCTGCACCACCGGCAGCGACACGCTTTTGCCAGGAATCACCTGACCGAAACAGAACATCGACTCCGGCTGCGACCCGTGACCTTCCACCGTGAGGCAATGCTCCCGGGGATGATCCACCCCCAGCGGCTGCACGGGCAGATTCCACTCACAGAGGTCTTCGAGGACGGTCCGCGGCATCAGCACGTTGGTCGCGGTCACCGCCTTCACGGCGGGGGGCACGCAGATCACCAGGACTCCGCTGTGGACGGCCGTGGCCGCGGATTCACAATCTCCTTCACTGGCGCGTTCCCAGACCGTCAAACCGCTGGCGGTCACAGCCTGACGAATCTCCGGACTGTTGGCAGCGGAGGCCTCCGTCAAAAGCGCGATCCGGCGGCCGTGACAGACTTTGATGAGCTTTACGAGGTCACCGGCGCTCAAGCGGGAGGGAATAAGCAGCGCCCCGGTGGAGGTCAGGCGGTCGAAATGGAGAATGGAGGAGTGAGACGAAGGCATGCGGGGGTCCGGAAAAAAGTGCGTCGTTGAGCAGTCAGCGGGGATCACCCCCTGAAGCGCGCGAAAGTGGACTATTCGCGGCCCTCTCTATTTCTCAACGGAAAGAAAGTCCCTGGCGGAAACGCCTGCTCCGCCCATACTCGCGGCAATGCCCCCCGAGTCCAGCGCCACAGACGAAGATTCCGCCTCCCGCAGCGAAGCGGGGGCCTA
>DATAIE010001070.1:0-2273 GCA_036262875.1 Verrucomicrobiales bacterium | reverse complement strand
CGATCAGGAGTTTCTCCGTGAAATCAAACCGGAGGAGGACAACGCCAGCTACTACGCCGCCCTCTACGGATTTATCTCCCGGGTGCTCGCCGCCCGGCTCAAAAAGGCTTCGGAACTCATTGTGCGGCTGGAGAAAGAGGTTGAGGAGTTGAAGGGAAAGAAATAAACCCTTCTGCGCACCCATTATAAAGCCATGAAAAAAGTCGAAGCCATCATCAAGCCGTTCAAACTGGAGGACATCAAGTCTGCTCTCTCCGAGGTCGGCATCCAGGGCATGACGGTCACCGAAGTCCGCGGGTTTGGACGCCAGAAAGGGCACACCGAAATTTACCGGGGCAGCGAATACACGGTGGATTTCGTCCCGAAGGTCAAACTCGAGATCGTCATCGACGACGAGCAGGCGGAACAGGTGGTGCAAATGATCGCCAAAACCGCGAATACCGGGAAGATTGGTGACGGCAAGATTTTCGTTAGCCCGGTGGAGCAGGCTGTGCGCATCCGGACCGGTGAGACGGGAAATGACGCCGTCCGGAACAGCGGCATGTAGCGGCCCGCGCCCGAATTGTTAACGCGGTTCGGGAAAAAGAGGGCGGTGAGAGGAGCCGGAGCGCGTTTCCCGGAGACTTTCATCACTCCCCAATGCGCCTGCAATGCATAATGCTTGCCCTTAACCCGGCGCTCCGTTATGTGCCAGGGAGGTCAACGAATTTCCAACCCTTACCCTTCTACACGACATGGCACAGGCAATGATGGATCCCGAGGAAGTGCGCCGCTTCGCAAAGGAATTGAAGCGGTTCAATGATGATACACAGGGAAAGGCGGCGGCACTGAATGCCCGGTTTGTGGCTCTGGGCAGCACCTGGCAGGATCAGGAGCACGAGAAATTCGCGGAGGAGTTCGTTTCCACGATGAAGGTTCTGAAGAAATTTGTGGAGATAGCGGAGCAGCACACTCCCTTTCTCATGCGGAAGGCTCAGCGTATTGAAGAGTATCTGAATCAGCGCTGACCATGGCGGATGAAGCAAGAGTGCGGTCCGTGGAGTCGCTGGAGTTTTTCCGGTCGGCCCTGATCGTGTTTCTTTCCAAGGCCCGGATTGGACTCGGCCATGCGGAGGATGCCGTAAAAAAAGGGCGCTACTGGGTGGAGGAGGAGAAGCACAACTTCTGGATCCAGGAACTGAAAAAGCGGTCGCGGAAACTCGCGCAGGCGCAGCAGGAACTGCTTTCCGCAAAGCTCTCTTCATTCAAAGACAGCGTGATGCTGGAGGAAAAGATGATGCGCCGAGCGAAGGAGGCCGTCGCCGAGGCGGAGGAAAAACTGCGGAATGTGAAGAAGTGGATCCGGGAGTTTGACCGCCTGTTCGATGCGCAGGTGAAGGGGCTGAATCATCTGGGCGATTATCTCGAGCACGACATGCCCGCGGGCGTAGCTTGGCTGGACCAGGCGCTGCGGGCCCTGGCTTCCTACCTGGAGCGTGAACGTCCCGCGGGTGGTCCGGGACCTGCTGCGCCGGACGCGGATGCCCTGCCGGAATCCTCCCCCACCACTCTATGAATACTCAGGGAAGCGCCTCACAACTCGAGTCTGCATGGCGCGATCTCGCGGCGGCGTGGCAGCACACCACGGATGACTGGCGGGATGCGAAATCGAAGGAGTTCGAGGCCAGATTTCTGGAAAAACTGCCAGGCCTCCTCACCGGGGCGAAGCAAGCGATAGAGGACATCGATATTTTGTTAAGGAAAATGCGCCATGACTGTGAATAACGAGCCGGAACCCCGCATCAGCCGCAGCCTGGAGCTGCTGGAAAATCTCCGCCGGAGCGCGGCCTCATTCGCGGCAAAAGAGGAGGAACTTACCAAAGACATCAGCCGCCGCCGGTATGCCGCGGAGCGAAGCTATCAAAACGGATTGAAGGATGACGCGGCCTGGCTTTCCCGGGTGAGCGGAGAGGCGGACACCGCGTGGAAAAAACTCAGCGAGCAGACGAAGGCCCGGTTCGACGCAAGGGGCCAGCGGGTGGAAAAAGCCGAGCGTTCCGCGCGGCGGGAACTGCCCAAGCGAGTGCAGATGGCCCGCGGTGAATGGCTGGGCGGCCTGCAGCGGCAGAAGTTGCGGCTCGAAAAGGAAGTGGCCGGCGAACTGGAGGCGGCGGATCAGGCTCTCGCTAAGACAAAGGCGAAACTGCAGGCGCAGGGGGAGCACCTGGAAAAAATCACCGCCCGCGGGCGGAGCCTCCTGCGGGGCTCACTTTCCCTTCGCGGGGCTCTGAAGC
>DATAIE010001069.1:0-4828 GCA_036262875.1 Verrucomicrobiales bacterium | reverse complement strand
AGGGCATCCTGATCCGAAGGCGTGCGGAACTCATTGTCGAACACGCGGCTAAGAGTCACCGGGTTCAGCAGAGCCGTCATGGCACTGGCCTGAATGCCGAGCACGCGGTCATGCACGGGCCAGTTGGGCTCATCGAAATTTGTCTCCATGTCGAACCATTTGTCGATGGTCAGATACTTGAGGAGATTCGCACTGAGGCCGTAGGCATCGTCCGGGAAGGTGTTCGCGAGAACGAACTTCAAGGCATCGCGCTGCTGAGCGGCGGGCACGGGCTGCACGGGAGCCGTCGCGTTGGGATCACCTTTGCGGTTCCGGTTGATGAGGCTGCCGCCGAGCCAGTTGGCCATCATCATCACGGACTGGACCTGCGTCTGCAGGGTGAGCTGATAACCGCGGCGGGCCTTGGACCATGAGTCCCCGTCCTTCACGAATTTATCGAGGAGCTTGCCGCGGTTCTCGCGCACGAGGTTCATTTGATTCTCGGCGAAGGCGAGCGGGTCCTTGGCAAAGTCATAGCGGCGCGCACGGGGATCCGGGCCGCCGGTGTCTTCGTCCGTGGCGTAGGCGAGTTCCGGTTGCGTGTTCTTCGCAATGATCGGCTTCAGGTCCTTTTCAAAGGTGTATCCATATTCAATAGCCCAGTCATCGTAGGGGCCCACGGTGATCATGCCGTAGTCACCCTGGGTGATTCCCTTTTTGGCGACGATATTGATCGGAATATAATCCATCACGCTGCTCGCGAAGGCTTTCTTGCCCTTCACCGCATCGCTGTTGATCTCCGACCAGGTATAGATCGAGGAGCCCTTGAAGTTGTGGCGGAGCCCGAGGGTGTGTCCCACTTCATGCACGGTGAGGTCCGACAGGAGCGGCCCGATGAAACTTTCCGGAATGCCGTCGATCAACTGTTCGCCGGGTGCGGCGGTGATGGACTCGTTCGCCATGGCCATATCCATGAGGGCGAGACCCTGGCTCATCCAGTCCGCCGCCTGACAGAAGCCGTTGAACTGCACGCTGCGTCCGGCGAGACCGTCGTATTCATTCTTACCGGCCATCGGTCCGCTGGCCATGGCGGCGGCCAGAGCGTGTCCCCCCAGCGCGGGCATCGGGGTGCGCTTGATCTGATCGAGCACCGCGGCGCGCTTTTCCGGAGAGGCAAGGCGCACGCGCGGGTCCCATTGAGGATTGTCGTAAAGCCACGCGAGCATTTCCGGCGAAGCGCCCTCCATGGCGAGCTGCGGGATAATCTCGTTGTACTGCTTCCACCAGTGACGGATCCAGCCATCCGTGAGGACGATGTCCGCGTCGAGAATCTGGCCCGTGAGCGGATGCGTGCGGCTGGGCCCAATCGCGGTACCCACTCCGTTGGAGAGCCAGCGGATGAAATTGTAATTCACGTCCTCCGGGTCCTTCTCCATGTGCTCACCGGTGGTGGCATCCTGGAAGTAGACCTGGATCGCATTGACGAGGCCGATGCGCTCAAACGCCTTGTTCCACATTTCGACTCCCTGCTTCACCCAGCGGCGATAGCGGATCGGCGTCGTGTGCTCGACGTAGAAGATGATCGGATTCTTGGGAGGACTGAGCTTGAGGCTCGGGTCCGCTTTTTCGAGGAACCAGCGGTTGATGAAGCGCACCTGGGTATCCTCCGGCGTGAATTTGCCGAAGTCCGTGTAGGTGGTGGTGAAGTATCCCACCCGCTCATCCGCCATGCGCGGCTGGTAGCCGGTATTTTCCGGAATGAGGCTGAAGCTGTAGTGGAACGTGCGGAGCTTTCCTTTGGCGACCGGTACTTCGACGGCGATCTCGACGTTATTGGCAAAGGCCTTGGCCGTCTTGATCTTATAGATGCCTTTGTTCATGCCCATGGCTTCGGCACCGAAGAATTTCTCGGCATGCCCAAGGACGATTTCATCGAGATCGATCACCGGGCCTCCGTTGGGAATGACGGTGATGATCGGCACATCGAGAATGACCCGGTCCGTAAACAGACGCTTGATGCTGTCCTGGCTGGATTTGTCGCCGGTGGAACGGATATCGAGTTCCGGGGTCACCATGGCGATGCGCTTGCCGTAGGACCTCCAGTAGAAATACATGTCTCCCGCCTGGAGGCCGGCATAGTTGTCGCCGCTCGCGACGGTGAGGGCCAAATAGTGGCGCTGGTTGGCAAACTGAGCGGGAAGTTCCGCGTAGAGTTGCTGATCCTTGGCCCGGCTCCACAGGGTGTAGAAGGACTTGCGGCCGTCAGCCGTGCTGACGACCCGCTCAAAACCCTTCAGCACTTCGTCCGGCTTCGGAAAATCAGGCACCGGAGGAGCTTCGGGCTGTGCTGCGACAGGTGCGGGCACCGTCGCAGGACCATTCCCGCCGGGAGCGGGGGGAGCCTGAAGCGGGTTTTGAGCGTGCAGGGACAGGATGAGGCTGCCAAAGGCGGCAGGCAGAGTGAGACGTATAGGAAGGCGCATAATTTGGAAGAGTAGAATGTTCAGAAATACTAGATATTATGATATTTAATCAAAATTTGAATTTGTCGACGCCAAAATACGGAGATTTGGAGAAAGTCTTTTCCGGATTCAAGGAAACTCCCCGATTTGACCCCGGGAAGCGTCGCTGCCGAAGGATTTTCCGGAAAGATTTTGGAAGATCGGTCCTTAGAGAAACCCAGAAGATCGCTTTTCGCTGAAACTCTTCTCGACGGGTGGGGAATGCGGAGACATTGCACGCATGTTTCCGCCTATCGAACCGTTCAGAACCGGCCATCTCCGTGTAGAGGACGGCAGCACCATTTACTGGGAAGCTTCGGGGAATCCGGCGGGAAAACCGGGCCTTTTCCTCCATGGAGGACCGGGGGCAGGTGTCATGGGGCGCTACCGGGGGCACTTTGATCCCGACCGGTATTTGATTGTCTCTCTGGATCAGCGGGGCTGTGGCCGGAGCCGTCCGCGGGTGAACGGCCCAGGGGCTGATTTGGCCGGAAACACGACCCAGACGATCATTTCCGATCTCGAAGAACTGCGGGAGCATTTGGAAATCGCCGCCTGGCTGGTCGTGGGTGTGTCGTGGGGCACGACGCTGGGCCTCGCCTACGCCCAGGCGCATCCTGAAAGAGTAACCGAACTGGTTTTGGCGGCGGTAACGACAACCACCAAACAGGAAGTGGACTGGATCGTGGAAGACATGCGCCGGATTTTCCCGGAGAAATGGGAGGCATTTGAAAAGGCGGCGGACCGGAAGCCAAATCAGCGACTGATCGACGCCTGGTACGAAAGAATCACGCATCCGGAGCGCGGGGTGCGCGAGCAGGCTGCTCTCGACTGGTGCCTTTGGGAGGATGTGCACGTGTCGCTCGGCACTGCATCAGGACCAAATCCGCTATACGATGACCCGGAGTTTCGCATGGTTTTTGCGACGCTGGTGATCCACTACTGGAGGCACGCGGCGTTTCTGGACGAACCGGGCAGCGAAGAAAATATGAAGCGTATCGCCCATATTCCGGGAGTATTGATTCACGGCAGACGGGACATCAGTTCCCCGCTGCAAACCGCGTGGGACCTGCACAAACGATGGCCGGCGAGCGAATTCATCGTCATTGAGGAAGAGGGACACGGCGGATCGATGATGGCGGAGGCGGTCAACAAGGCCGTGGCGCGTTTCGGCAAGTCTCCGGCAAGCTGAGAATCGTGTTTTCGTTTTCGGGAACACGCATTAGGAACCTCCATGTCCATCTCAGAACTCACCGCCCGCATCCGGGCATTTCGCGACGCACGGGACTGGCTGCAGTTTCACAGCCCCAAAGACCTCTCCGTGGCCATCATCGCGGAGGCGGGTGAGTTGTTGCAGCATTTTGTCTGGAAGTCCCCGGAGGAGTCCTGGAAGAGAGGCGAGGAGAAAAAGGCGGAGATTGCGGATGAAGTCGCGGATGTCGGGATTTTGCTTTTTGAACTCGCGGACAACCTCGGAATGGACCTGGGAGCCATGATGCTGGCAAAGCTGGAGCGGAACGAACTGCGCTACCCTGTCGAAAAAGCGCGCGGCTCGAACGCGAAGTACAATGAACTGTAACGCCTTTTGGCAACCTGAGATTTTTAACCACCCCCTCTGATATCCCACATGAAAATCGCCTGCCTCGGATCCGGAAAAATGGGTACTGCGCTGCTGCAGGGCATCGTAACGCGGGGGCTGTGCAAGGCCGGAGAAATAACGATCAGTGATCCGGTGGCGGCAGCGCTGGCCGGCGCGGAGGCCGCCGTGCCGGGATTGAAGGTGGCCGCCTCCAATCTGGAGGCCGCGCGGGGGGCGGACGTGGTGCTGCTCTGCGTGAAGCCTTACGGCATCGTGCCATTGATCGAATCGTTGAACGACCTGCCATCCACTTTGTTGATCTCGATTGCCGCGGGAATCACTTTGCCAGTGATGGAAGCCGCCGCGGGTCATCACCGCGTGGTGCGAGTGATGCCGAATACCCCGGCGCTCGTGGGCAAGGGAGCCGCCGCTTATACTCCAGGAGCAACGGCGACGGAGACGGACTGTTCCCTCACGGAATCCATTCTGTCCGCGGTGGGAACCGTGACGCGGGTGGCGGAAAAACTCCTCGATGCCGTCACTGGGCTCAGTGGCAGTGGTCCGGCGTATATCTATACAGTCATCGAAGCACTGGCGGACGGAGGAGTGCTGGAGGGGCTGACAAAAGATCAGGCACTGAAACTGGCCGCGCAAACCGTGGCGGGAGCGGCGGAGATGGTGCTGCAAACAGGACTCCATCCGGCAGTGCTGCGGGATCAGGTAACCAGCCCGGGAGGCACCACCATTGCAGCCCTCGCCACACTGGAGG
>DATAIE010001068.1:0-20898 GCA_036262875.1 Verrucomicrobiales bacterium | reverse complement strand
CCCATTTCCTGGAGCAGCTTCCTTTCCTCGACGAGGTATTTGTCCGCCAGCTTGTCGAGCCCGCCCTTGTCCCGGAATTCCTTGATGAACGCGTTCACTTTGAGGCGCAGCGCATCGTTCCCTTTCTTGATCCCCACCGCCCAGTCCTCCTCGCGAATCGGCGTCAGGATTGCCTTCGTAGTGGTTTCATACTTCTTGGCGTGGCCGTAGATGGAAAGCTGATCGTAGATAAACGCGTCCGCCCGGCCCTGGGACACTTCGATCACGCAGTTCACTTCATCATCATACACGGACAGCGCGGCCTGCGGCAGGAACTCCCGTGCATAACTCTCGCCCGTGGTCGCAATCTTTGCCACCACTTTGGCTCCGTCTTTTTTGAGATCCTCCACGGATTTGATCTGTGAGTTCCTCTGCACCAGCATGGCGATAGCCGTGTGAACATAAGCGTCGGAAAAGTCGATCGACTTGCGCCGGAAATCCGTAGCGGTCATCGCGGAGATCACCGCATCGATCTCACCCGCCTTCAGGGCGGGGATGAGTCCGTCGAACGAGTATTGCTCCAGTTTCAGCGGGAGATTGAGGTATTTCGCCAGTTCCTCGGCGAGGCGCACATCCACACCGTCCGGTTCGTTTTGCTTGTTTTTGAACTCAAACGGCGGGTAAGACATTTCCATGCCCACAATCAACATGTCCGTCGGCAGGCCTCTCTCTTTTTTCCCCTGACCACAGGCGGAGAGGAGGGCAGCGGGGATGATGGGGAGAAAGGTGCGGCGGTTCATGCAGGTGGAGATTCTACGATTGGCGCTTTCCGTCAACCAGCCGGTTCAATGCCAGGGGATTCGCCTCTTTTAAGGCGTCCGGCAGGAGGTGATCCGGATGATCCTGCCAGCAGACGGGCCGCGCCCAGCGCAGGATCGCGCCCGTACCCACGGACGTGCTGCGGCCATCGCTGGTGGCGGGATAGGGACCGCCGTGGACAATGGCGGGACACACTTCGAGACCGGTGGGCCAACTGTTGTAGATGAGCCGCCCCGCGCAGCGCTCAGCGGCGGCGAGGATCTCACCCGCTGCGGCAAAATCGGCATCCGTGCCATGGAAAGACGCGGTAAGCTGGCCCTCGAATGCCTTCGCGAGCGCCTGCATGCCCGCCAGGCCGTCGCACCCGATCAGCAGTGTGCACGGGCCAAAAACCTCATCCATGAGCGAATGATCGGCGAGCACTGCTTCGGCCGTGGTTTCAAAAACAGACGGCGTCGCGGTATTCCCGCCGCCGGACGCCGCACTGGCGAGTTGCTTCACGCCCGGATGCTGTGTAAGACGATTCCTTCCTTCATGATACGCACGGCAGATGCCGGACGTCAGCATGGTGGCATTGGCCGCGGCTCCCATGAGGCGGGCGAACTCATCCCGGAAGCCCGATACCTCTGCATTCCGGTCATAGAGCACCAGCCCGGGATTCGTGCAAAACTGCCCCGCTCCCAGAGTGACTGATCCGTGCAGCCCCGCCGCGATGGCCGCTCCGCGCTCCGCCAGCGCGCCCGGCAGGAGGAACACCGGATTCACACTGCTCATCTCCGCATACACCGGAATGGGCTCCGGCCGCGCCGCGGCGGCATCCATGAACGCACGCCCCCCGGAACGGCTGCCCGTGAAGCCCACGCCGCGCACCAGCGGGTGTTTTACGAGTGTCATCGCCGTATCGCGTCCGCTGTCGAAGATCACGGAAAACACGCCCTCCGGCAAACCGCTCGCCCGCACCGCCTCCTGCACCACCTGCGCCACCAGTTCCGTCGCCCCCGGATGCGCCGGGTGCGCCTTGATGATCACCGGACATCCCGCCGCCAGGGCCGAGGCCATGTCTCCACCGGCGGTCGAATACGCCATGGGAAAATTGCTCGCACCGAACACCACCACCGGCCCGATCGGCCTCAGCATGGAGCGCACGTCCGGCTTTGGCAGCGGCTGCCGCGCGGGGTCCGCGTGATCGATGCGCGCATCCACCCACGAGCCCTCCTCCACCAGCCCCGCGAACATCCGCAGTTGTCCGCACGTGCGCGCCGTTTCCCCCTTCACCCGCGGCTCCGGCAGCGCTGTCTCCGCCATTACCCGGTCAATCAGCGTCTGTCCCAGTCCCTCGATACCCGCCGCGATGGCACGTAACAACGCCGCCCGCTCCGCTCCCGTCGTGCGGCTGAACGCTGGAAACGCCGCCTCCGCCAGTTGCGCCGCCGCCTCCACTTCCGCCGCTGTCGCACTGTGATACGCCGGTTCCAGCGCGCCGTCCGTCGCCGGGTTTTGCCCGTGAAATTCCGCGCCCCCCGTTTGTCCGCGCTTCGCTCCGATGAATGAAAGTCCTGTCAATTCCATAAGGCCCGTGGGTAACGCCTGCGTCACCGGTTCGCAACCCCGGCGGCGCGCCGACTTACCGTCTCCGCTTCAGCTCCGCGCGCAGGGTATCGATCTCGTCGAGCAGGCCGGCGAAAATCCGGAGGGCGGACAGGTTGAGATCGCAGGTGGATCGGAGGTGCTCCAGGCGGCGGAGGGTGCGCAGGGATTCATCATCGAATGCGGGTGCCTCCGGCGTGCTCTCCGGGGCAGGCCGCAGCAGGCCCTGTTCCTGATAATGGAGAATGGTGGTGGAATCGATGCCGGAAAGACGGGCAACGATTTCGAGGGAATAAGGGGCTTCTGCTTCGCTCATGGGTGGCGATGGAAGAATGGTGAACAATACCGGTCAGGATTGGCGGGGATTGAAGGTCGAAACCGAGCGCAGTTTTTCCCAAAGCGTGCGCTCCTCGCTGGTAAGCGTTGTGGGCAACTGGACTTTGAGCGCAACATAGAAGTCCCCGTGATCACCGGTCTTTCCGATCGGCAGTCCGCGGTTCCGGGCGCGCAGTTGCTGCCCGTTTTCCGCTCCGGCGGGAATGCGGAGTTTGATGGACCCGTCGAGCGTCGGCACCACGATCTCCGCTCCCAGCACCGCCTCCCATGGCGCGACCTCCAGTTCGTGATGCAAATCCGCGCCCTCCGCGTGAAAGTCCGGATGCGCCGCATGGCGGACATTCAAATACAAGTCGCCCGCCGCTGCGCCTCCCGTGCCGGGCTCTCCCTGCCCGGGGACCCGGATGCGCTTTCCCTCCAGCGCTCCCGGCGGAATGCGGACCTGGAATGAATGCGTCTGCTCCTCGCCCGTGCGGGGATTGACCGTCTGCAACGAAATGGGCCGGAGCGAACCCTTCATCGCCTCCTCCAGCGTCACGAGGAGATCGCCTTCGATGTCGCTCCCGCGCCGGGCACGACCGTTGGCAGCCGCCGCCCCTTTGAAATCCGCACCGTCCTGGGGGAATCCGTAACGGCTGCCGCCGCTGAAAAACTGCTCAAAGAAGTCGCTGAATCCCGTGCCGCCAAAATGGAACTCCTGCGCATATCCGCCGGGGGCACCGCCACTGCGCCCCTGACCTCCGGACGGCGGCGGTCCGGCATATTCCTCCTGCCAGTTCGCGCCCAGTTGATCATACTTCTTCCGCTTCACGGGATCGGAGAGAACTTCATTCGCCTCGTTGATCTCCTTAAACTTTGTCTCCGCGGCTTTTTTGTCCTCTGCGACATCCGGGTGGTATTTGCGCGCGAGCTTCCGAAATGCCTTTTTGATGTCGTCATCGCTGGCATCGCGGGAGACACCGAGAATCTGATAGTAATCTTTGAACTCGACGGGCATGAGGAGAGGGGGTGGGGAAAGGGAGTTTCCCGTGCCCGTGTGGCAAATCAAGGGGAGGCGCCGCCCTCGGCGGAATGAACGAAATCAGAATTCCGAAATCCGAAGAAATGATGCGGTGCTCTCCGCCTTCTCAGTGCGTCCGGCGGTTCCGCTTTTCCACAATCCGTACGAGGTCCCGGGCCGTCTGGCGGTTTTCAGGGTGAAGCAGTGACTGGAGAATAGCCGCGCGATCCCGCATTTCGCCGTCCGCCGCCGTGCTGCCGGTTTTGGTTTTCGTAAGGAAAGACGAGAGCACGGCGGACGAGCCAGCCGGGTCGATCTTGATGTGGCAGCCGTCATCGCAACGGGTCTCACCGCCGTGGCAGCCGGTGCATGTTTGCATCGAAAAATTGCGGGCCGCCTGTTTGTTCTTCAGCCCGGTCTCCCAATGGAACTCCGTCGGATTGCCTGTCAGCAGGGCGCTGGCTCCCATAATCCCGACAGGCTCCGTTTGCCCCGGAATTCTAATCGCCAGAGGAAACGATACCGGCAGACTTTTGCTCACCTTGTCGATCCGCGCATTCAACACCATCGTCAGGACCTTCGCCTTTTCAGGGTCGCGGAACCGGTCCGCAGGAGTGAGGCTCACGGGAGCCTGACGCAGGCGCGCCGCCCGGTTGTCGGTGGCCGCCACCAGATGAAACTGACGGAACTCACGGACCGCATCCAGCGCTCCGTCATTCGTGCGAATCTGTGAGATCAACACCTTCTTGTCGCTCGACCTGGCGTCCGTGAAGGCCCGGGTCACTTCGATGAGGTCGTTCAGATAGGCCTCGCCAAAACTGGCATGGGTTCCCAGATTGTGCCACCGGGAGGCCCAAATGCTGGTATTGTCCTGGCCCTTCGGGAAAACGCCACATCCGGGCGGGGGCGGCACACTGAGGCCATACTCAAAGATCACGTTGAACCCATTTCCCAGCGGGCGGCCCGCACGGTCCGTGACGGCAAAAACCAGCCGGCCCTCTCCACTGACGGCCAACTGCTGGGCGGGCATCAAACCGCCCCGGTAGCCGGTGCCACCGGAATCCGAGGGAGGCACCGAAGGGAGAAACTCCGGCACGCCCGTATCTTCGCCCCCCGGCGTGCGGTTGCTAGTCACCTGCCGGGTCCTGAAGAAAGGCTCCACCAGTTGGGAGCCTTCCGGCGTGGAAACATGAAACAACTCGCCGACCGGCGTGAAACCGGGATTGCCTGGCTTCGGCGACGCGGCCGTGAAATCACCATTCAGGAAGCGCAGGGATTGCTCAGAAGCCTCCCTCGCGGAAACCGCTTTAGCCAGGATTTCCGGCGCGAGCAGGTCCATGCGGTTTACCACAGCGATCAATTTGAAGGGCGCATTCGCGAGATTGGGATCCCAGATGAGCGGCTCCGGCAGGTTGAGCGCCGCCCGGTCGGCGGCATCCTTCGCTTTCCATGGAGCCAGCACCAGTTCCTCCATTTTGCCGCGGGCCCGGGCGACATTGCCATTCACGGTCTGGTCCTCCAGCCACATTTCCAGCCAGGCCCGGGTGAAGGCCCCGGCCTGCTCTTTGCCCGCCATTTGCTCCATCAGGTAACCGAATGACAGGGCTCCCGGATACTGCGCCTCACGCGATTGAAGGACCGCCGGATCGGTGATCAGCAGTTCCTTGTCCGGCACCACCGGATGCGGGGGAGCAGCCACCGGCTTCCCCTGCGGAGCGATCTGCTGGGCTTTCAATCCCGCCGCCGTTAACATCAACATTACCGGCAGAGCAAAGCGGACCGGAACGGCAGATAAGAAAGCGGGGACACTCATGCCGGATTATTGACAGAAATTGCCGCGCGACGCAAGCTTTTCAGCGGCAGCGCGAAAATCAACTCCCCCCCGGCTCCGAAACCGGACCCCTGAGGAACGTTAGTGATTGAACATGAACTCCTTGGAGTTCAGGAGCGCCCAGAAGGTATCCTCCAGCACCTGTTGCGCCTCCTTCGGGGTCGCGGTCACAGCATCCATGACGGGCTTCACTTCCCCGGCGGTGGGCTTGCGGCTGAAGCAGCGAATGTAGAGGGCCTCCAATACCTGTTCGGGGGTCTTTTTCGCATCCAGCATTTTCTTCACGGTCTGACCTTCACCGATCTTGTTTTGCGTGATGTCGCCATTCAGAAGATGGAGCGCCTGGCCAAGGTTGGGGTCCATTTTCACTTCGCAGGAGCACACGGTGGCGCGTTCAGCGCGTCCGAAGGTGCGCAGGAAATACGTGCTCACATTGCCGTCCGCAATCTGCACAGCGCGGGCGCCCAGCGGCAGGCCCTGGAATTTGTTCTTCGTTTCCGTGACGCCGCTGATGCTGTCGAGCATGACCTCCGCGCGCTGACGGCGGAGGATGGCGTGGCTGAAATTCTTTTTGTCGCCTTCGTTGCTCTCGTTGACCTGGCTGCTGAGTTGATAGGTGCGGCTGGTGCAAATGTCGCGCACGAGACGTTTGAAGTCATAGTTATACTCCGTCAGCTTTTTCCCGAGTTCGTCCAGCAGCTCGCGGTTGCTGGCGGGATTGGAAATGCGCACATCGTCCACCGGCTGCACGATCCCGAGGCCGAAGAAGTGGCTCCAGACGATGTTGGAGAGATTGGTCGCAAAGTAAGGGTTTTGCGGGCTGGCCAGCCACTCGACGAGCACCTTGCGCCGGTCCTTACCCGTGAGATCCGGTTCGGCGGCACCGAGGAGCTTTGGCTTTTGCGGCGCCTTGGTGACGATGTGATTCACCTCCCCGCCGCCCGAATTGAAGACCACGGTTTCGCGCGGGTCCTCGGCCTGCTTCCGGCCCACCTGGCTGAAGAAGGAGGCGAAGCCGTAATAGTCATTCATCGTCCAGCGGTCGAACGGATGGTTGTGGCACTGAGCGCACTGGAGACGCATGCCCATGAACACCTGGGCCACATTTTCCGCGACCTTCAGTGTATCGCGTTCAATTTGATAATAGTTGGTGGCCGGATTCGTGAACGTCCCGCCGTCCGCGGCGAGCAGTTCCTGCACGATCTTGTTGAACGGCACATTGTTGGAGATGCGGTCCTTCAGCCAGTTGAAGTAAAGGAGCGTCGCCTTGTAGCTGACCTGATTCGTATTGTTCGTGCGGATTTGCAGAAGCTCGGCCCACTTCATCACCCAGATTTCGGTGAACTCTTTGCGGGTGAGCAGTTCGTCCACCAGTTTGCCGCGCTTGTCCGCCTCTTTGCTGCCCATGAACTTCGAGTAGTCCTCCTCCGACGGCAGCGTGCCGGTAATGTCGAGGGAAACGCGGCGCAGGAAGGTTTCGTCATCACACACCGCGCTGGGGTAAATGCGCAGCCGGTGCAGCTTATCGGCAACGAGCGTATCGATGTAGTTGTTCGCGGGGAACTCCGGGCGCGTGTATTTCAAATGCTCCGGAATCACGATCACCTGGCTGCCCACAGTGAACGTGCCGTAGCGGGCCATGACGAACGCTTCACCCCGCTTCGCGGCGGTAACGAGACCGTCCGCTGAAATCTTTGCCGTGGGATCGTTGTTGGACATGAACACCGCGAGGGGCGTCACATCACGATCGTGGCCATCAGAAAATTTGGCGCGAACGGTAAACTGCAGCTTCGCTCCCTCGCCCTCCAACACCGCATTTTTCGGATAGATGTCCACGCTCACCGCTTTCGCGATGTCATCCTTGTCATAAGGCACGCCATTGGTGATCCATTCCACCAGCGTTTTATACATGGGGCTGCCCGGCTCGACTTTTTTCCCGCCCGTGTGCGGCACCGCGCCGATGGCCTTGGTCACGGTGAGGCTTTCCTCCGGCAGCGCAAGATTGATCCGGCGGCCGCTGAGTTCCTGCGTGAGGCGGAAGTGGTCGCCTTTGGGATCGAATCCGAAGAGACTCAGGCGGAAGCCGTCCTGCCCGCGGGCCGATCCGTGGCAGGAACCGGTATTGCAGTTGGCCCGCATGAAGACGGGCATCACATCCAGATTGAAACTTACAGGCCGGTCTTTGGCCGCGTCCTTCACAGTCACCGGCACCTCCACCTTTTTGTCGTGCCACTCGACGATGAGCTTTGTCGTGCCGTCTTTCAGAGGCAGGAGTTTGAAACCGTCGAGCTTTGCCACCGCGGGATCGGAGAGCGAGAGCTTTGCCGCCGGCGTGACGTCCTGGGTCACATCGTCGTCAAACGTCGCCACGGCGACGAAGGAATTGAAGTCGCGCGCGGTTTCGAGGGTAATGGCATCCGGATACACTGCCATGGAGCGTACTTTCACGAGCGTCTCCCGGGGAACTTTCGGCGCGGCGGCGACGGCTTTGCCCGCGGCCTTCAGCGTGACACCGGCGGGCCATCCCGCGCCCTGGGTGATCCATTGCTTCAGCACCTCGATCTCCGCTGCGGCGAGCGGCCCTCCCTCCGGCGGCATGAGATCATCGTCATCCTTGGGCAGCGTCACGCGCTTGTAGAGCGGTGACTCGTCCGGCTTGCCGGCGACGATGACCGCTCCGTTTTCGCCGCCTTTCATCATCCCCTCGACGGTGGACATGAGGAGCTTGCCCTTCGTCTTGTCAGGGTTGTGACAGGAAACGCAGTGGGTTTCCAGCAGCGGCTGCACCTTCTGCGTAAAAAAGGCGTCGTCCGCCGTCGCGAGCGGCGCGGTAAGGACGAGGAGGAAAAGTGGACGGATCATGGTGGGTTCGAAGGAAAGAGGAAAGCCGGGGGCCATCTGACAAAATGCCGATACGGTCACGCCGCGCGAACCTTGCAATGAAGGTAATCCCGCGAACCCGCCCGGCAAGTCCTCTCTCCGCCGGACCGCCTGCCCGTCTCATCCGTACGCACAACCGGCGGAGCCGCTGTTGCGACCCCGCCGGAGCGAGTCTGCGTGAAGGAACTGGCCTTACTTCACTTTGACTTCAATTTCGCGCGGCTTCACTTCCTCGCGCTTCGGAACGGTGACGAGGAGGACGCCGTTCTTGAATTCGGCGCTGACGCTTTCCCCGTTCGCGTCCTTCGGCAGGGTAAAGCTCCGCTGGAAGCTGCCGTGGGAGCGCTCCACGAGGTGGTATTTCACGCCTTCGGTTTTCGTCTCGGCCTTGCGCTCGCCTTTGAGGGTGAGCACGCCATCGCGGACGACCACTTTGACGTCCGAGCCGGCCACTTCCGGCAGTTCTGCGGAAATGTGGTAACCTTTGTCATCCTCCGACACATTCACCGCCGGGGTCCAGGCTCTGGTCGAGCATTCGGAGCTCCCGAAGAGGGCATCCGCGAGGCTGTAAAGACGGCGGGGAGAATAGAGATTGAGTGCATTCATGGTGTTTCTGGTTTGGGTTGTTTGGTTGGATTCAGCGGCCTTTACGAGGCCACGCTTTCTATTTCGCGAATTCCGTGCCAACGAACAGCAGCTCCTTCATAATGCGTTCTAAATAAGCGTATTATAATTGATTCATTCACTTAAGGAGGGGGTCTTGTGTTCCGCAAAATGAGCCAACGTGGCGCTATTTTGAGACAGGCCTGCGTTATTCGGAAGCGCCACTATGACCCACTGAAAGCCTGCGGAACACTGGAAGCCACACGGGATTTCCCGCGCTGCTGTTTTGAGCTCACAGGCGTAGCTTCATCCGGGATTCACCGGGATTCCCAGGGGGCGAATAGGGGATAGCCCGACGCCAAATGAATTGCCCGTATGGCTCACCAGCGATTAAAGTTATTTGGTCTATTTTCCTACCACCCCAGCCCGCCTACCGCCGCTTAATATGAGTCTGAGATTGTCCATTCCCGCTGCTCTCGTGGCCATTGTGGCCTCTGCCGTTCCCGCCGTTCGCGCCGACCAAATCAGCGAAAAGATCGATGCGCTGATTGAAGAGGGCTACAAGGCCCACAAGATCACCCCCAATGGCCCGACGACCGACGAGACATTCGTCCGGCGCATTTACCTCGATATCATCGGGCGCATCCCCTCTCAGGAGGAGGCGCGGGCCTTTCTGGATTCCACAGAGGCCGGCAAACGGTCCAAGCTGATCGACCGCCTGCTGGATTCCGAAGGGTATGTGAGCAACTGGTACAACTGGTGGGCGGACATTCTCCGCATGGAAACCGGCGGCAGAACGGAAGCGGGCCAGGCCTACGCCGCCTGGGTGAAGGATGCGCTCCGCAACAACAAGCCCTATGACCAGTTTGTCAGAGAACTGATCACCGCGGAAGGCTACGTCTGGGACAACGGTGCGGTGGGTTACTACCTGCGCGATGCCGGCATGCCGCTGGATAACATGTCGAACACGACTCAGATTTTCCTCGGCACCCGTCTCGCCTGCGCACAGTGTCACAATCACCCGTTCGATCACTGGACGCAGAAGGATTACTACGAGATGGCGGCCTTCACCTACGGCACGGACCCGAAGGCCATCGCCAGCAAGGAGCTTCAGAAAGACCTGACCGATGCCCTCGACAGCCTCAAACCCAAAGAGCGGAGAGGATCGCAACGGGAGCGCGATACGTCGGACGATCGCATGAAGCAGTCCATGCGCCGCATGGTGGATGCCATCTTCGAGCCTATGAAAAACGGCGTCAAAGATGACAACGGGGACAGCGACGAAATGAACGACAAGAAGCTGAAGCTGCCCGCAGACTACAAATACGCGGACGCAAAAGCCGGTGATCCCGTGAAGCCGCACGTCATTTTCGGCAAGCCGGTCACCTCGAAAAAAGAGGCCCGCAAGGAATACGCCAACTGGATGACCAGTGCGGAAAACCCGCGATTCACGACGGTGATGGCCAACCGCCTTTGGAAAAAGGTCATGGGCATGGGCCTCATCGAGCCGGTGGACGACTTTAAGGATGACACCGCGGCTACCAATCAGCCGCTGATGAAGTATCTCGCGCAGCAGTTTGCCTACGCAAAGTTCGATACGAAAAAAATGCTGCGTGCCTTCTACAATACGAAGACCTACCAGCGCCAGACCACCGTGGGTGATGTGCCGGAGGACAAGCCTTATTATTATCCCGGGCCTGTGATGCGCCGCATGAGCGCCGAACAAATCTGGGACAGCATCTGCACACTCGTCATCCCGGAACCCGACATGCGTCTGCGCGGATCGGCTTATAGGCTGAACCTCGAAAACATGCGCAAAGAAGCGGCGGCTCTTGAGAAGGTGCAGAAGAACGACATCGTCACCGTGGCGAAGAAGTATGCGCAGCAGGACTTCGAACTGGAAATGAAAGGCAACCTGGAGCGGGACAAGCTCAACAAGGCCCGCGAGGCCTCAGATGCCAAGGCGATCCAGGCAGCGCAGAAAGAACTGAACACCGTCAAGACCTCCCGCGATGCGCTGGCGGATGTAGCCCGGGGTGAACTGCTGAAGAAGGGCAGCGAAACGAAAGGCCAGTTTGTTTCCTCGATCACGCCTCCGGGAATGACGAAGAAAAAGGACGAAAAGTCCGAGCCGGTCATGGATGCCCAGTCCTATCGTCAGTGGGACGGCTATGGCGACGAATTCTTCCGCGCCTCCGAACTGCCCTCACCGGCTCCCAATGGCCACTTCCTCCGCGAGTTTGGCCAGTCGAACCGCCAGATCATCGAAAACTCCACCCGCGAGGCGACGGTGAGCCAGGCGCTGAGCCTCATGAACGGCCCGCTGTTTGAAAAGATCACCAAGGAAAAGACCCAGCTCATGACCCGCTTCTATGGCGCGAGCAATGACGAGGGCCGGATGGACGCCATCTTCTACGGCCTGTTCGCCCGCAAACCCACGGAACAGGAAAAGGCCATCGTGCTCGAAACCATCTCCGAAAAAGGCAAGAACGGCTGGAAGGACATCATCTGGGCGCTCATCAACACCCGCGAATTCGTCTTCATCCAGTAGTCCATCCTGACGAACCATTCTCCAAAAACATCCAAAACCAAACGCCACCAAATGAACGATTCCTTCCTTCGCAATACCGACGAACTGAGCCGTCGCCGCTTCATGAACTACGCCAGCAAGAGTCTGCTCGGCGTGAGTGTCATCCCCTCCATTCTCGCCACCGGAGCCTATGGTGCGGAGAAGAAAGGCGTGGCCACTTCCCCGGCTGCTCCCGCTCCCTCGGGCCGCAAACCCACGGCGCGCAACATCATCTATCTCTACATGTCCGGCGGGATGACCCACGTGGATACCTTCGACCCGAAGCCGGATGCCGGCGTGAAGGTTTCCGGACCGGTAAAGGCCATCAACACCAAGGCTGACGGCGTCCAGATTTCCGAATACTTCCCCATGCTGGCGAAGCAGATGGACAAAGTCTGCCTCCTCCGCGGCCTCTCCACCACACAGGGCGCGCACGAGCAGGGGAACTACTTCATGCACAGCAGCTACACGATGCGCGGCACGATCCAGCACCCGGGCCTGGGCGCATGGCTGCTCCGCATGGAAGGCAAGACGAACCGCACCCTCCCGGGCAGCGTGGTCGTCGGCGGCGGGGCCGTGGGCGGCGGCGCCGGCTTCATGGAAAGCAAGTATGCGCCTCTCTATGTCGGCAGCCCCAATGACGGCGTGCCGAACAGCAAGTCCCGCGTCGGCACCCGTGAATTTGATGACCGCCTCATGCTGGCCAACAAGTTCGACCAGACCTTCCACAGCAAATACGATGTGAAGCAGGTGCGCGCCTACACCGACATGTATGACGACGCCGTGCGCCTCATGCGCTCGGAGGACCTCAAGGCCTTCAATCTCGGCATGGAAGACGGAAAGGTGCGCGAAGAATACGGCCAGAACGGCTTTGGCCAGGGCTGCCTCCTCGCCCGCCGCCTGATCGAAAACGACGTGCGCTACGTCGAAGTCACCCTCGGCGGATGGGACACCCACACGAACAACTTCACCGCCGTTTCCAATATGGCGGCGAATCTCGACATGGCCGTCTCCGCCCTGATCCAGGACCTCGAGCGCCGCGGCATGCTGGATGAAACGATGATCGTGCTCACCACCGAATTCGGCCGCACCCCGTATGTGAACGACAACGACGGCCGCGACCACTTCCCCAAAGCCTTCAGCGGCTTCATCGCCGGCGGCGGCGTGAAGGGCGGACAGGCCTACGGCAAGACCAACGAACACGCCACGGATGTGGTGGAAGGCAAGATGACCCCGCCGGACTTCAACGCCACCATCGCCTACGGCCTCGGCCTCCCGCTGGACCAGATCATCTACAGCCCCAGCAAGCGTCCGTTCACCGTCGCCGACAAGGGCGCTCCGGTGACGCAGATCTTCGGCTAAGAACCGGTCGACGATTCCCATTCCGACGTCTCAGCGGACCGGATTGCAAATCACGAAGGGCAGCGGAGCGATCCGCTGCCCTTTTTTTGGCCTCCGTTTCCGTTGCACCCGTCCGCACACAAACCCGTCACCGTCCTGCGCTGCGCGACTGGGAGCGCTGCCGTCCCGGCGGCTTGGTTCCTTTGCATGCGGTACCCACGGACCCAGGACCATTTGCGTAACGCTGAGGCAAAAGGAGGTTGAGGACAAGAGCCGCCGGGACGGCGGCGCTCCCAGTCGCCAAACGACGGACCACGCACCTCCACAGGGGTTGCGGTGCAATCCTGCCCCATTCACACGGCGTGACCGATGGCGGCTTACGGCCTTTTTCCCGCCAGTTCCGAAGCGATGTTTTGAAACTCGCCCAGCCTCGCCGGGTGCGTGTAAACATTGCACCGGTCCGCCCGCAAAAACCCGCAGAGCGTGATCCCGGCGTCCCCGGCCAGTTGCACCGCCAGACTGCTCGGAGCACCCACCGCCGCGACGATGGGGATACGCGCCGAGAGCGCCTTTTGCACCAGTTCGAATGAAGCCCTGCCGCTGAGAAGCAGGAGGCACTTCTCCAGAGGCAGCCGGTCCTCCAGCAGCGCCGCGCCGATGACCTTATCCAGCGCGTTGTGGCGTCCTACATCCTCGCGGGTCATCAGCAGATTTCCCTCCAGATCGAACAGTGCGCTCGCATGCAGTCCCCCCGTTTCCGCAAAGGCCGGTTGCGCGGCCCGCTGTTTCTCCGGCAGGGTGAAAAGCACTTCCTCCTTCACGAGCGCCTCCACCGGGGCATCGAGAGGAGGATGCGTCTGCATGGCCGACTCGATACTCGCCTTGCCGCAGACGCCGCAGCTCGATGACGTGAAGACATGCCGGGTGAGCGCCTCCATGTTCGCCTCCTCCGGTCGCGCCAGCAGGACGTCCACCGCTCCCCCGCCCGGCACCGCGGAGGGGCATTCGGAGATTTCAAAGACATCCCGCGACGACTGGATGACGCCCTCACTGAGAAGAAATCCCGCGGTGAGTTCCCGGTCGTGTCCCGGAGTCCGCATCACCACCGCGATACTGCGGCCCTCCACGCGAATCTCCAGCGGCTCCTCCACCGCCACAGAATCCGGCCTCCCGGCACGGACGGCCGTTCCCTCTGCGGAGAGGGAGAGTCGCTGCACAGTCACGGTGGAGACGGATTTCACGGACCCCATCATAACCGGAGGCATCCGCTGTTCACCACGGAAATGAAGCTGGTGGCGCGAGGCTCCTGCCGAGCGATGGAATTCAGGCCTCAGCAGGAGCTTCGGCCCACCCTCTGTCGCTTCGGCCCACCGGTTTGTCGCTTCAATCCCGCCTCAAAACGGCCCCTTGAGATGCTCTTCGAGTTCCCGCCGCAGGACATCGATCCGCCAGAGCTGCACGAGGTTTCCGGCGAGAGCGAGAAGGCGGGTGCCGTCCGGGGTGAGGTCCATGGCTTGAAGGGTGCGCTCCTGAGGATGGGTGAGCGTGAGCGTGGCCTCCCCCGTGGCGGGATCGAGCAGGGAAACGGTGTGAGGCTCAAGCGTAGCGGCAATGGCGGGGGCACTGCGGGCGGAGGCCAACTGCGCCGGCTCCCGGGCGGTGCGGCGGTGCGGCTGGTGCCAGCGTTCGCGGGCGGCGGCTATCTCATAGCAGGCGATCGCAGCCGCATCCGCAGTCACGACGGCGTCCTGCCCTGACACAAAAAGAAGCGCATGCGGAGCCGCGGGAAGAACGAGCGTGAGCAGTTCCGTTCCGGCGGAGCCGGTATCGAAGACGTGCAGCACCGGCTGCCCGCGGTGCGGCGGAGGGGCACCGGTTTCATCGTCCCTGGTGCGGGTATCGGTTCCCGCCCACGCCACCCGTTTTCCATCGGGAGACCAGGTGACGGCGCTCACGGCCACCTCGCGATCGCCGGGCAGGCGCCATGGCTTGACGGATTCCCGTTTGGGCAAAAAGCCGTCGCCCCTTTGAGTGAAATTGTAGAGGCTGAATCCTTTCCGGTGCCCCAGCAGCACGCGCCGGCTCACCGGATCATACGCCGCAGAGGCGTCCGCCATGCGGGTGAGCTGTTCGGAGGCCGGCTCCTGCATGAACGGAAGAACAGGAGCCACGACATGGATCTTATCATCCTCACGGCGAAGCCAGCGCCCGCTGGGAAAGTCGAGCACGAGATCATTGATGCGGCCGATCAGTTCACTGGTGACCGGGCGGCGCACCGAGTTGCTTTCAAAAATGCTGACATCCGCCCCTGAACTGACGGCAAATTTCGAGCCGTCCGGCCACGCCAGCACGCGGGCCGTGCGGTGGATGGCGGCGAAGGGATTCTGGTCGCGGGAAGGCGGCAGCACCCCCGCCTCAGCGGACGCCGGAGCCGCACAGGAAAGGAGTTCCATGCGCGAGGATTCCACATGGTCCACGGCCAGCCGCGTGCCGTCCGAGGAGACCGCCAGCGCGATCCCCGCCCACGGAGCCGTGCCCAGCGATTCTAGCGTGAGGAGGCTCGTGAATTTGACGAGCCCGTCGCGCCCCTGACTGACAAGAAGCTGGTCGTCCGCGGCGATCGCCACCGCATCCACCGAACCCGCATGGGCGGGAATCGTCCACTCCGGCTGCTTCTCCCCCCTCGACCAGCGGGCAAGATTGCCGTCGCGCGTACCGGCGACGAAAAAGTCACCCCGGCGGCTCCACTGCATACACTGCACCGTGGAAAGCTCCGCCAGACTGCGGCGGCCTGCGTCGCATTCCACCGCGATATTGCCTGACTCCATATCGATAACCCGCAGGCCAAAACGGGTGGCAAGGTAGGCCGTCAGATAACGGTGATCCGGTGAAAACGCGCCCGGAAACCATCCCGTCTCGCCACTCATGCATCGCAGCACAACGGGCGGCGACTTCTTCAGATCGCACACCGTGAGCGGATAGTTGGAGCCTCCCGCTGCAAAGAGAGACCCGTCCGGCGAAAACTTTCCTTCGGCGCGCATGGGGTCCAGCGAGACCAGCGGAGCGTCTTTTCCCTCCTCCCAGAGAGAGGTGCGCGCCTCCTCCCTAACAGCAATGATCCGCCCATCCGGCGACAGCGGGCCGGGCCGGTAGCCAGGCAGAGGCCGTGCGGCGGCGGACAGTTCCCACAGCGTCTTTTGCGTGGCCGCATCCCTCACGGCTGTGGTGTTGCCCTCCATGGTGGTGTAGCGCGAAAGAGTGCCGTCCACCACCGGATACCACCGCTTCGTGTAAGGCAGGGAGCCCATGACCTCCAGCCGCGGCATGGTGAGCAGGGCGGCGAGTTCATCCCGGCACGCGGGGGCGGCATGCAGCGATCCCGAGCGCAGCACAGCCTGGATGGCGGCTTCGCGGTCGAGCAGACGCCCGCTGCGGCGGATGGCGCGCGCCTCCTCCAGCAGAGACGCAGCCTGAGCGGTGCGGGCCGTGCTCTCCGCGCGGCGCGAGACCGTTTCAGAATAACGCGCTTCCTCCAGTGCCCGGAGATTGGCGGTATTCTCACGCCACAGGGCTGCGGCGGTGACGGCGAGGGCGATGAAGATGCCCGCCCCCAGCCCGGCGAGCGCGGGATTCCGTCGCGACCACGCCCAGGTGCGTTCCGTGCGGCTCATAGGGCGGGCGGTGATGGAGCGGCCCTCCAGCCAGCGGTGGAGATCGCCCGCCAGTTCCTCCGCACTGGTGAAGCGCTGGCGCGGCAGTTTTTGCAGGCACTTCCGGCAGATCACGGCCAGATCGCGCGGCACTTCCGCGGGCAGCGGCGGGGCGGGCTCGTCCACGATCTTCCGCAGCAGCGCCGGGATGCCCGCTGCCTCGAACGGCAGGCGGCCTGCCAGCAGCTCGTAAAGCATGGCCCCGAGACTCCACACGTCGCTCGCCACCGTGGCCTCGCTGGCGCTGGAGCCGGCCACCTCCGGCGCGGAGTAATGCGGCGTGCCGAGGAAGTGGCGGGAGCGCGTCAACTGGCTCTCGCTGTCCACGATCTTCACGAGCCCGAAATCGCTGAGATAGGGCCGGTCCTTGTCGTCGAAGAGAACGTTGGCCGGCTTGAGGTCGCGGTGCAGCACGCCGCGGCTGTGGGCGAAATGCACCGCTCCGGCAAGGTCCGCCACGAGCGCGGCGATCTCCCGCCACTTGCCCGCATACCGGTCGCGCCGCTCCAGCAGCGAACCGCCGTCCGCCAGCTTCATCGTAAAATACGGAACATCATCCGCCACTCCAATGTGATACACCGGCAGCACCGCCGGATGATCCAGTGCCGCCACGGCGCGCGCCTCCAGGCGGAAGCGCTCCCGCATTCCCTGCTCATCGGCGAGGTGAGGCAGCAGCATCTTCAGCGCCACGCGCCGCTCCGCCTCGCGCTCCCATGCACGATAGACGATGCCCATGCCTCCGCGCGCGATCTCCGCCTCCACCTCATGACCCGGGATGCGCAGGGAAAGGCCGCCCGGCTTTCCCTCCGGCGGCTCCACGGCCTCCGGGTCCGCCCACAGACAGGTGCGGCAAACGGCCCCGGTGTGACCGGGCGTGAGGGGCTTTCCGCAGTCGGCGCAAACAGCAGTGGACGCAGGCGGAGGGACGGCGGACACGGCGGCAGTTCAGGCGGCGAGCAACTGATGCAGGTAGCTCATTTCCTCATCCACTTCATGCGGGGCCGACACCGTGCGCCGCACCTCGGAGCGCAGCAACTCCCGCAGCCGCCTTCTCCAGATGAGCACCTCCGACCGGACCGCGCTCTCCGACATCTGCAGCCGCGTGCCGGCCTCCGCGTAGGACAGCACCTCGCCCGCGCCTCCCGCGTAGGCCATGAGCAGACTGGCCGCGGGGTCGCCGCGTTTGGCGGCGCATTCCTCTTTGAGCTTCCCCACGCACACATTCATCATCGCCGCGGCCCACTGACGGTCAAAAAACTCGGCATGCGCCGCGCTCTCCGCCAGTTCCTCCTCAGCGTCGTCCACGACCACGTGCTCCTTTCCCCCGCCCCGCTTTTGCCGCAGCCGGCTGTCGCGCTCGGTGAGCAGGAAGTTGTTGAGCACCGCCTGAAGGAACGAGCGGAACTTGCCGCGCCCGCGATCCACTTTCCGGAGTACACTGTTTTCCATGAGATAGAGAAAGAAAGACTGAGCGAGGTCCGCGGACTCATCCTTTGGCCATCCGCGGAAGAGAACATACGCCCGCACCGGCTCCCAATAGGACCGGCAAAGCGATTCCATCGCCGCCCGCCCGGCCGGTTCGCCGTGCAATGTCGCCTGAGCCAGTTGAGTCCACTCCGTGTTGGGAAACATGCCGCCTACTCTAACGCCAGGCCCGGGATGCGGCAAGCAGACAACCATGAGGGATGGACCGCATTGCCTCAACTATGGCAGCCGCACACGGAGGAAGAGGCGGGGATCGTTTTCGTTATTGAAGAACTCGAACTCCATCAGCCCCGTTTGCAGATCGGCCACCTTGCTGTCGCCCGCGGTCCAGTTCGCCAGATCGGTGGAAAACTCCAGCTGATAGGCGAGGCCCGGCGTTCCCTTCACAGTCATGTGCGTATCGTTCTCGCCTTCGTGCGGGCCGGTGCCGGGAGTCATTCCGTGACTCACGAGAACCGGCGGCGCGACATCCACGCTGGTGAGGACGACATCATCGCCGTCGCCTCCTTTATACGTCACCTGGAACACTTTCGCGCCGGGAGCGCTGGTATAACCGCCCTCCGGGATCCCGGCAAAGGTGCCGCCGATGGCCGCGCCGCTGACATTCCGCACGATCATAAAACTGTCGCCCGGTGCGGGGGTGAACCCCGCGGTGAGCGCGAGCTTGCTGCCGCCCAGGGTCAGCGTGCCAAACGCGGCATACTGATCGAATTCGCTGCCGGGATTCAATCCGTTCAGTTCCACCCGCATCGTGGTGCCGGCATTCCAACTGCCCGCATAACCCCCGAGTCCTCCCGCGCTGGAATCCGTGCCTGGCGAGACCGTCCCTCCGGACAGCGCGGTGATATTGCCCGCCACACCCTGACCGCCCACCGTGCCGCCCGCCAGCTCGACATTCGTGTAGCGGCAGTTGGCAAAGAAGAGCGCGGAGCCGGAGGTGATCTTCAGCAAATCGAGCCCCTCCACGGGAATGGAGGCCATGAGGTCCATGCGGCCAGGCCCCTGCTTCTCAAACGCCGTGCCATACACCACGCTATCGAAGCGAAGGTCGGGACTGGCATTGCCATTCGCCACCTGGAGCACACCGCCCGCGGCGGCTCGCACAATGGGGGCGGCCACCACTGCCGTCGCATCGTTCGCATTCACCGCCAGCGTTTGCAGCGTGAGCCGCCCCGCGGCAGTGCCCGTGAGCGTGCCGCCGTTCATCACGAGGGCAGCGATCGTGTCACTGTGGGCCCCGATGTCCAGCACGCCGGACGGATGGACGATCTGCACCGTGCCGTTGTCATTGAGTTGATTCGGCGCAGCGAGCGTGACCTTCGCGGCCACCCCGGCATTGCCAATGATCACCGGGCACTCCAGCGCATTCCCCACGGCCTTTTGCAGGCGCAGTTCGCCCGCATCCACGAACATGCCGCCGCTGAGGGTATTCGCCGTCATCCCGGCGATGGTGATGCCGCCGGTGCCCGCCTTGTGCAGCACGGAGCCGGAGATCGCCCCGTTCAGGAACATCCCGTTGTCAGAGGACTCGATGGTGGCGGTATCCGCCGCCGCTGCGAGAGAGCCGTTTATTTGCAGCGTCTGGCCGCCCGTATCCATGAGACGTCCATACAATGTAATATTTTCACTGCACGTCATGGGGTCCTCACTGTTCCGGAATTGCAGGGTGGCTCCCGCCGCCACCGTCGTCCCGCTCTGCGCGCCTCCGAGCGTCGCCTGATAACTCAGCGCGAGCGTGCCCGCCTCCACGCTGGTGGGCCCGGTGTAGGTGTGCGGCCAGTCAAAGAACGTAATGGCTCCCGGCCCGGTCTTCCGCACGCCGCCGCTGCCGCTGATGGTGCCGCTGAGATACACATCGCCTCCCTGAGCCGTCGCATTGTGCAGGATGAGGTCGTGCCCGTTGGTATCGATGAGCGAGTCCGTCTGGAGAAAGGTGGTGCCCGTGATGGAGAGCGTCACATCCAGCGCCAGAGTCAGGTCCGCGCTCCAGGTGGGACTGCCGTTGGGCGAGGTGAAATCCAGCTTCTGGTTCAGCGTGATGCGGTTCCCGCCAATGTTATAGTTGGAGCCGTGCACGGTGATGCTGTTGAAGGTGGTGCCCGCCGGGTAGTTGTTCAGGTTGTCCTTGCGCTGTGCCACAGTGGGAAACACGAGATCGTCCCCTTCCTGCGGCATCCCGTTAGGGTTCCAGTTGTTCGGCGTCATCCAGTTGTCGTCCGCGCCACCTCCATCCCACAGACGCGTGGTGCCCGTGGGCGGGATGATCTTCGTCATCGTGAAATCGTTTCCGTCGCCCCCGTGATAGGAATAGGAGAGGCCGCCAATGATCGTCCCCTCCGGCAGCAGGTGGAACTGCCCCTGAATGGGGTCCGTGCCGTCGTTGTTGATAATGACGACCTCCGTGCCCGGCGCGGCATTCGGCAGCCCCGGGCCGGTGGCTGTCCACTGAGCGTCGTTGAGCACCACCGTGCCGTTCACATTCATGCGATCGTATTCCCCCGGGTTGGCACCCGTGTAGCTCCAGCGCAGCACGCCGGGACCCGAGACGCTGAGGTTTCCGCAATTCAGCGTCACTGCCTGCGCATCCGTTCCCGCGGAGACCACGCCGCCCGTGCAGGTGATATCGCCCAGCGTGCCTGCGCCGTAGAGCACGCCATCCGTCACCTCCACATTTGTGTCAGGGCTGTTGCCGCTGGTGACGATGCTGCCCGCCGTGAGCTTGATGGTGGGGACAGAGAGGTTTCCGGTGAACTGGAGC
>DATAIE010001067.1:0-6190 GCA_036262875.1 Verrucomicrobiales bacterium | reverse complement strand
CCTCCAGTTCCTGTCTTCTCGGCCTCGTGCAGATGCGCTGCACGTCGAAGGTCCCGGAGAACGTGCGCAAGGCGGAGGCCTTCATCATTCAGGCGGCCAAAAAGGGGGCGCGCATCGTGTGTCTCCAGGAGCTGTTTGCGTCGCTTTACTTTTGTCAGTCGCTGGATCCGGAGTGGTTCAAGCTGGCGGAGAGCGTGCCCGGACCGCTGACGGAGAGGTTTTGCAAGCTGGCGAAAAAGCTGCGCGTGGTGATCCTGCTGCCTGTGTTTGAGAAGGCGGCGCCGGGACTCTACTACAACTCCTGCGCCATCATCGATGCGGACGGCGCGCTGCTGGGGACCTACCGCAAGATGCACATTCCCCACGATCCGCATTTTGAGGAGAAGTATTACTTTGCGCCGGGAGACCGCGGCTTCTCCGCGTGGGATACGGCGGTGGGCAGAATCGGGGTGCTCATTTGCTGGGACCAGTGGTATCCGGAGGGAGCCCGCCTCACGGCCATGCACGGCGCGGAGATTTTGTTTTATCCCACGGCGATCGGCTGGCTGGCGTCTGAGAAGGACGCGCTGGGCGAAAAGCAGCACCAGTCGTGGGAGATCATCCAGCGCAGTCATGCCGTGGCGAACGGATGCTACGTGGCCAGCGTGAACCGCACGGGGCTGGAGACTTCCGCGGCAGGGAGCGGCATCGAGTTCTGGGGGCGTTCCTTCGTGGCGGGCCCCATGGGGGACATCATCACGCGCGCCTCGACGGATCAGGAGGAGCTTGTCCTGGCGGAAATCGATTTCGACGCCATTCGCAATCAGCGGGAATGGTGGCCCTTTTTGCGCGACCGGCGCATCGATGCCTACGGGGACCTGACGAAACGTTTCCTCGCCTGAACCCCATGACGGATTCGCTCATCCTCAAAGCCCTCCAGGCAAAGCTCGGCTCCTCGGGACTGGAGTGGATCAAACTGGAGTCCTTCAGCCTTTCCAGCCGTGACCAGTTGATCAATCTGGAACTGACCCTGGAGGGAGAGGACAGCCCCGTGAAGGCGGAAATCCGCTACAGCCTCGGGGGAGATAATACGATTGTAATACGCAGTGTGGAAACCAACCGCAAATGGATGAACGAGGCCATCAAGCTGGCGATGGTCAAAACCGGAGACCGGTTTCCTCTTCCCGGAGGGCTGAAAGGGAAGGTGATCAGGATGCTTCTTTAGTTTAGGGTGGTTTCAATGGAAGGTCAGCCATCAAAGGGCCGGAGGCCCGCCTGAGGGTAGCCAGTGGTGAAGTGAGGAACGAACGAAACCACCGGAATCAATTCCGGCGACCTATTGCGCACCGGCAGGTGCGTGAGAAACTTCAGTGTTACGCCTGCGTTCCGTGACCGGACGTGATGAAATTTTCACTTCAAATGGTTACACTTTAATTCAAATCCCTCTAAAGAGCGCTGCATCAGTCCGTTCGGAAAATCCGCCATCGTCCTGCGCTGCGTGACTGGGAGCGCCGCCGTCCCGGCGGCTCTGGTTTCCTTTGCCTGCGTCATCTTACGGGTGCACGGAACTGCTTTCGTAATGCAGAGAGGAAGGAGGGGAGGGGAGAGGAGGTTGAGGACGAAAGCCGCCGGGACGGCAGCGCTCCCAGTCGCCAAACGACGGACGGCGCGCCTCTACCGGCGGGGCGGTGCAATCAGCCCATTCACGGAGCACGCGTGATTCCAAGCTCTCTTTTTAAAGCGCAGCAGCCCCGTCACTGCCGGGTGTGTCGCCGTCGACCGCCTCGCTGTGTGCGGCGCGCTGTTCTTCAAAGTAGCGGTCCACGGCGATGCGGAGATCCATCAGCGCTTCGTTGGGAGCGGCTCCCTTTCCTTTCGCCTCCGGAATTTCCGGACATGAGGCGATGAACTGTTCGCCGTCATGGTGGATTTCGGCGGTCAGTGAGATGGAGGGCGGAGGCGTTTCTTCCATGAAGCGGGATGGTAGCGATGGATGACAGTGATTCAAGCCCCGCCGTAAACAGGCGGATGCTCACCTGCGAGACGGAATCTCCCGGCCTTTTATTCGAACGGGGCGAAGGAAAGACTCCCTCCGTCAGCTCAACGCCAGCGCCCCGCCGGCACACAGGTCCGGATTTCCAAAGGTTTTCAGCTCATGGCCAAACGCATTGGAGATCGAGAGCCAGAGACGGTTGTGGGCGGCGTGATCGTACCCTAGCGCGCGACCGGTCTTGAAGCCGAGGCCGCCGCCGCAGAGCATGAAGGGGATGTCGTCGTGAGAGTGGGAGTTGCCTTTGCCCAGTTCGTTCGTCCACAGAATGGTGGTGTGGTCGAGCATGGAACCGCTGCCGCCCGGCTCGGGGGTCTCGGCGAGTTTTTTGGCCAGCGCGGCGAGCTGCTCGCAAAGCCAGACGTTGATCTTCGCCAGCTTTTCCTGCGACTCGGCGTTGTTGTCGGGGTCGTGAGAGAGGGAATGGTGAGGCTCGTTGACGCCCAGCCATTTCATCCGGGCCTGGCCGACGGAATTGGTGAACTGAAGCGTCGCCACGCGGGCCATGTCATTGGCAAAGGCGTTGACGAGGAGATCCGTCTGCATCCGGAAGAGCTTCGGGATGCTGTCGTTGTCATTCGGAACACCGGGCTCCAGTTTCACCTGGGGAGAGGTGAGCGGCTGTTCTCCGGGCTCCTTCATGTCATGTTCCATTTCGCGGACGAACGTGAGGTGCTTTTCCAGCAGTGCTTTGTCCTCCGCGCTCACGAGGCTGGAAACTTTCCGCAGATCCTCGTCCACTTCATCGAGCACGCTGGCGAGATTCTCGCGGTCCTTCATGCTGCCGTAGATGCGCTCAAAGAATTGATAGGGATCGTCTGTCGGAGTCACGGGCTGATTCGGTCCGGCATAGGACCAGCGGGTCCACGGATCGGCGCGGTTGGGCACCGCCACGCCGAGGTCCAGCGAGCCGAAGCGCGTTTTTGTTTCCGGGCGCGATTGGAGGAAGTTCTTCAATTCCTGGTCGATGGAGATCCCCTTGCACCATCCGGCCGGGCTGTCAGACCCGCCCTGGATGTTGCCGGGGAAGAGTTCCTTTCCGGTGAGGAGACAACTCATGCCGCGCATGTGACCGTCGCCGTCGCCCCGGACTTTATTGGAAAGTCCTTTGAGGGTGAGGAGCTTGTTTTTGAACGGCTCCATCGGCGCGAGGATGCGCTTCAGGGTGATGCTCTCCGCGTTCGTATCCGGCCAGAAGAGCGGCGGCAGTGTCCCGTTCGGACTCAGGAAGAAGATGATCCGCTGCTTTGGCTTCACTGCTTCCGCGGCGCGCAGGGAAGGCAGCCCGCTCAGAAAGGGCAGGATGGCGGAGGAGAGTCCGAGGTCGCGGAGGAAGCGGCGGCGGGTGCGGATGTTCATGGTTATTGGAAAATACGCCCCGCAGAGGGCGGTTCAATCAACAAAGACACCCCGCGGGTGCGGGGAGAACTCCATCCGCAAACCCGCTTCACGGTTTGCTCAGGCGCAGGAACAAACGCGGAGTGCCGGGAGCCACGGTGAGTGTCACGGAATTGTTGGACACGCCCGCCACGGGAGTCCAGGGAGCGGCGAGCGTGGGCGAGGATTCCAGCGTGAAGCCGGAAACATTCGCCGGCCAGGAAACGGTGACCGTATTCCCCGCGCCCTGCACGATGCTGAGAACCGGCAGCGGTTCCGGAGCCGTGGCCGCAGGAGTGAGGGGCGTGGTGAAATCCACCCAGGCGAAGTAAAAATCGCTGTCCTGAAGCGGGAACTCATCCAGGCCTCCCGCACCGGTGCCGGGCGAAATGCCGCGGGACTCGATGATGAAGCTGGCGCCGCCCGGCGCGGGTTCGTAACTCAGGGTGGCGCGGTCCACCACTGCCGGATTGCCAGGCAGCGTGCCGACCGGCTGCAGGATCAGCATTCCTGAGTTAGCCGTCTTGCCGGGAATCGTGACCTCATACCGCCCTGTTTCGCTGCGGGTGAGCGTGAAGGTTCCGGCGGAGTGTGCTTTGGCACCGGTGCTGCCGGTGATTTTTCCGCCGATCAGATTTCCCGCGGTGTAGGGGATATAGACGAATGAAAATTCCGAGGAGGCCGCCTGCGCATAGGTGGCCGGATCGAACTTGTTTTCCTCCACGTCGCGCACCGCCACGGTCCATGCACTGCCGTCCGCCTTGATGGCGCAGTTCGCCTGCGGGCCGCGCATGGTGGACGAGCCGTCATTGTTAGGCGCGAGAAACAGCATGCCGTCGGTGAGGGCGTTCACGGCGGGAAAGCCGAGTTCCGCCAGACCGCTGTAAGTGCCCGTCCCGCTCGGATCGAGCCATGTCAGCAACGCCTCCGCGGTGCTGCGGGGATTGGAGGTGAGGACGAAGGTATTGGCCGTGGCCGCGGCACTGTGCGAGACGGGATCCTGCCAGTAGGCCTTGCCCGCATTGGAGGAGTCTTCAAAGGAGCCGGCCTTCCAGCCCTGGTGGTAGGGAAACCATGCCACGGAAACATCCACTGCGGAGCGCTGGTAAACACCGGCGGAGGCCAGGGGCAGCGCCGCATTACCGCGCTTTGCCATACGGGTGTAGGCGCGGCCGTTTCCGTAGGTGCCGCTGTCCATATCAAAGTACTTGGCACTGGAAAAATCGAGCGCCTGATACACGTGCGGGTAAAAAGCGGGGGCTCCGTCGTTCCACTGAATGGTGCCGTTCTTGCGCAGTGTGGGGATGAGCACGCCATGCCGGGGCGAGGGAAACCACGCCTGCGCGGGTGCCTCCGACGCATCGGGAGTGCTCCGGTCGCGGCCCGGGCCGGTGCCGAGATTGGCCCGCGCCGCCACGGGGTCCGACGGCGAGAGCCCAAAGTCGAGCGCTCCCGCGGCGTACCGGGCAATGGAAAAAGGCACCGGTCCCTGCGCCCCGATATCCAGGAGGATATCGCGGTGGAGACTGTCGAAGCCGCCGCCATTCCAGATGATCTGACCGGACTGGGTTTTGTCAGCGGAGAAGCCAATGCCATCCGCGGGCAGCGAGACATTCCAGTTTACGCCGGTGACGGTGGAATTGGGAAACGCGCCCGGCTTGAAGTTGCCCTGATCCGTCACGGGCGGAGTCACGACATCGCCGTAGCCGGTGAAAGAGGAGCGTACGCGGAGCGCCGTGTTTTGTCCGGCGTTCACATGGGCTACCGCCGCCAGTCCCACATAAAGCGTCGGCGGAAAATTCGCGGCATCCATGCTGTATTCCGCCAGCACGGACCACGTCACCGCATCCTGACTGGCCATGGTTTGGAACAGATTTCCCTCGCGCCGGACGCGCAGCCACACGGGATAGGTGAGGACTCCGTTAGGCTTGTAGGTGCCGGGCCATGGACCACCGTAGGATTTGAACTCCGGCGTATTTTCCGGCGGGTCCTCCGTTTCCCCCGCAGGCAGCGGACGGCTGATGGTTTCCACATAACCGGCCCCGGTCACCGGCGTGGCATTGACCTGGATATCCGGGCTGCTTTTATCCAGCGAAGCCCGCACATGCAGCGAAGCCTTGGCCGACTGCTGAACTCCGGCAGGATCATCCGCGTCCACGTTGACCACCTGCACTTTGACATCGAAGTCACCGGTGCGCTGCTCATAGAGATAGGTGAACGAGTCCTCCGTATTATAAGTATCCCCGCCTCCGGCAGTGATGGAAATGTTCCCTCCGTTTTGGGTGACGATGCCAGGGATGGCATTGTTGATATCAGCCTGCGTCAGATTCTGGGCGCAGACTGCGGAGGGGCTTAGCGCGCAGGTAAGGAGGAGAGCCTTGACGTGACTGGGGGTTTTGGGGGTTGCTGCATTCATACGGGGGCTTGAACAGGACCGTTCGATACGATTTTTTGGGGGCGGTGGAAGGACCGTTGTGGCGGTTCCGACTCTGTGACTGGGGTTTCCGATTCATACCGCTTTCGAGCGACGACTTTGTCACCTGGAGCGTCATTCGGCCTAACTCAGCGAAAGTGTTTTCACGTCCGGCGATTGAAAATGATCGCATTGAGTCCGGAAACAGGGGCTTTCATGCAGGTTTAAAATAAAGCGCCAAAGAGTGAGATGGCTTCAGAAGCATGGCCGGAGGCTTTTGAGTGCGGCGCTGTGCGCCGCTTTCGATCGGCCCGTTGCCTGCGCACCGGATGCAGCATCCCCGTCTTATCTCATTCTGCCGAAGTTGAGGA
>DATAIE010001066.1:0-4239 GCA_036262875.1 Verrucomicrobiales bacterium | reverse complement strand
AGTGTCATGGGGATTTCGTCCCGTGGAGGAACTGAAAGCACACGGCGCGGAAATCGTCGTCGATCACCCGGCGGAGATTTTGGATTTGTTCACGTGAGAAACCACTGGAGGACCGCATGGACCGCCGACCGCTTCAGACTCGCCAGCATGCCTGGGCCCGCCGGCTGGCTGCCGGGCTGGTAAAGTCCGGCCTGACACCGAACGGGGTATCGGCCATCGGCATCCTCTTTGCGGCGGGAGCCGGTGGATTGCTGTGGGCGTACGGGGATTGCCCATGGGCGCTCCTGGCCGCAGCGGCGTGTATTCAATTGAGGCTGTTGTGTAATATGCTGGACGGCCTCATGGCGGTGGAATGTCAGGCCGGGAACGCGACGGGGTGTTTGTTCAACGAAGCGCCGGACCGTGCGGAGGATGCGCTTATTTTGATTGGGGCGGGATATGCCACGGGGCACTGGTGGCTCGGCTGGCTGGCGGCACTGCTGGCCGCAAACACGGCGTATGTGAGAGTGTTCGGGGGATCGGTGGGACTGAAGCAGGATTTTTCAGGATGGGGGTCCAAGCCGCGCCGCATGTTCTGGGTGACGGTCACTTGTCTGACGGCGGCGGTTTGTCAGGGTTTCGGGGCGAACCCCGCATGGGAAGTGATGCTGTGGGGGATGGTGTGGACGACGGCACTGACAGCCGGGACGCTGTGCGGGAGAATCCTGCGGATTTATAACAGACTGAAGGCAAAAGGTGCTGGCGGCACAGACGGCACATAACAGCAAAAGGTGATCAGGGACTCCTGCCGGGGGATCGACCAGGTATCAGGAAGCGTGTCTTTGCCGGTTCGTTGAACTTGTATCTTTCGGGACGACGGCTTGCGGGTGGAGTGTGCGAATGCGGCGAAAGGCGTCCGCTTCATTTGCCTCGGCACCGCTTTCGACAAGCCATGCGGCGGCGATGGAGGCAGAGCGAAGGACGCCAAGCTGGCAGTGAATGAATACGGTGCGCTGCCCGTGATGCGCCCGGATGAAGTCCAGGGCAAGTCCCCGGGTGGCGGGACCTGGAGGGACGAGATCGAGCAGAGGAAGGCTGCGGTAGTGCGCCCCCTCACGAAAAAGGGGGCTGGCGTTGGATTCGGCAGTGAGGTCGAGGACGGCCACCGGCCCGCGGGCAAGAAAAGCCCTGGCTTCGGTTTTGGAGAGCCGTCTGCCAAAGTAGATGCCGGGCATGATTTCGACGGGAGGCGGCAGTTGCCGGCGGTAGCGGCCATGGATGAATCCACTGACCAGTAAAACAGGGAGAAGACACCATTCCGCCGAAGGGGAAAGCGTGCCGTTTTCCTTGCCCATCAGGGCCGGGTCGGCGCGGAAGTAAGCGAGAGCGGGGATGGCGAGAGCGACAGCTGGCCATGCAAACCACCACCAGCCGCCGCCGGGAAGCGCGAGGAGCGCACAGGCGAGAGCGCCCGCGCCATAGCGCAGGGCATAGCGGCGGTGGGCGGGAGTGACCTCGCCGCGCGCGGATTCGCGATTGGGAATCAGCGCCTGAATAAACCAGCCCATGAGGAAGCCACTGGCAACATCGAGGAGGTGATGCTGCCAAAGGAGAAGCGTGGAAACGCCGATGAGGATGAACCAGATTTTTGTCAGCGAACGCAACCGTCCGCGGAGGTGCGCCCCGTAGATAATCCATACGAGGGAACGAAGGCTGATGTGAAGAGAGGGAGCGAGATTGTAAGGAAGGTCGTTTTGATAGAGCGCGGTGAAGAGCGGTGCCGTCCAGCCAGACGGGACGGGGCGGTCCCAGCCAAACCGCATCGGAATCAGCAGAAAACAGATGCCGCTGAGCACCGTGACGAGGACGAGACGAAGCGTATGGCGATACAGCTCCCGGCGGGTGGCGCAGAGGAAAAAGGAGCCGCAATAAAATAAATCCAGCGACCAGTAGGGAACCACGAGCCACGGAACGAAGGGAAGAGACTTTTCCCAGCCGAAATAACAGGTGCCAACGTCGCCGCGCGTGGCGGTGAAGCGGTTGCAGGTGCTGTAAACGCCGATGAACACAGCCCCCGCGAGGGCGAGGCACAAAAGAGCCCGCCACGGGAGGCCGCGCTCGCGCTGCGCCGGGGAGTTCACGGCAGATCAGGTTTCTGCGCAGCGCTCACGGTGAAGATGCCGAAGTCATCGATCCACTGGCGGCGTTTCGTGAATCCGGCAGCGGTGACGAGGGCGTCCATCTCCCCCTGAGGGCGGCGGCGCATGATCCATGGCTGACCGTCACGGTTTGTCAGGGTGCGGGCGATCATTTCCACCTGCGGGTGCCAGGGCTGATCGGTGTAGACGAGCCAGCCTCCGGGAGGCACCGCCGCGAAGAGCCCGCGCAGCGAGCGCTGGAGGAGAGCATTGTCAGGAAAGAGCTCATAGAGACCGGAAACGATGGCGATGGCGGGCTGCGGCTGCACTGAGGCGAGGGAAGCTTCGTCAAAAGCATCACCGCGCTGGTGAGTGATGCGCGAACTCAGCCCCAGAGCGGCGGCATTGGCTTTGCCGGTGGCGAGCGCCGTCTCGCTCCAGTCGCGGCAGAGAACCGAGAGGCCAGGAGGACAGTCCCGGCTGATAAGCAGATCCAACAGGTAACGGCCCGCGCCTCCGGCGATATCCATGATGCGGAACTCGCGGCGGTGCTCCAGTGTGGCACTCACGCAGTGCTGTAAAGCAGCGCGCATGCATTCACGGCGCTGCCGGATGCCGCGCCAGCCGATGGCATTGAGATAGCCGCGATCAATAATTTTGCCAATTCCGAGCGCGCCCCGCGATTTGTTATCGTAAACGTAGTCGAGAGACTCGCCGGAATCGAACCCTGCGCGGTAGCCCACCTGAATTCCTTTGCTGAGCTTTCCGAGGGTGGCCATGCTGAGACGCTGCATGCCGTAGACGACCCGTTTCGGCGAGAGCGGAGGCAGCGGTTTTTGGAGCGAGTCGTATTCCGCTTTCGTGGCCGGATGCGTGAAGTCTCCATTGAGAGATGGCGCGGAGGGGGTGTCAAAACAACGGTCCGCGAAGATGCGGATGCTGGTCGTCACCTGGTCGTGGCAAAGATCGTGGAAGATGGCATGCCGCGCCTCCGGGAGGGTGATGTGCTCCTTGTCCGCTGAACCGTAGTTCGCGAAGAAGAGGTCCTGTGCAGGACGCTTCACCACCTTGTCCGCACCGGCGGAGAAGAGAAGCAGCGGACGGTCCATTACGGCGGCATCGCGAATGACGCGCTGCGCCGTATCGAAAAGATCCGTAAGGATGCGGGCGGAGATGTCTTTGGAGATGGCCTTGTCCGCATCGTAGATGGCCGCAGCCTGGGGATCGCGCGTCAGCCAGTCGCCTTTGACGTAGCTCTTGATGGTGGCATCCGGCTTCAACTTCTGCATGAGACGGATCCCCGCCAAAGCACCGGGAACGATCAGGTTCACATCGAAGGCAGGCGTCGCCAGCACGAGCCCGGCAATGCGCGGTGCGAAATCATGCACCCACGCCCCGGCCACCACCGCGCCTACGCTGTGAGCGACCACGACTGTGCGTTCCTCCGCGACACCGTGAGCAGATGCGAGATGGCGCATGAAGTCGTCCAGGTCCCTCACATATTGCATAAACCCCGGCGCGTGACCGCGGCGTCCGGGCGACTGGCCATGCCCGCGGGCCTCCCACGCATAGATGGCCGTGTTTTGCATCTTGAGACCGGGGACGACGGTATCCCACCGGTCGGCATGCTCATGGCCGCGGTGGAGAAGGACCAGCGCGCGCGAAGCGCCGCCGGACGGCGTCCATGATTTGTAATGGAGTTCAGTGCCGTCGCTGGCAGTGAATCGATGGCGGGCAGTTGCGGTGGTGATCATGAGACAGGGGGGAGATCAGGGGACGTTGGACGGGATACTGCAGAATCATATGCGTCCTTTGGCGCATGACTGCGTGAGCTTTTCGATTTGTGAATCGATTTTTTACATGAATACCCGGGAGGATTGCATTTTAGCGGGAGAATTTATAGGGTTGCTGCGTGCCCCTCCTTAAGATTCATCCCGTTTTAAATTCCGCGCTGAGCGTTGCCGCTCTGGTGACCGGATGTTTCGCGGGAGGGTGGGGCCTTCAGAGATGGACCTTAAAAGAGGCACCCGGTGGTATGGAGAAAGCGAAGGTGCAGACCGGGGAGCGGCAGAGAAAGGAAGGGAACGAAAAAGAGAAACCCAGGACGGTGGAGGAGTTTGTG
>DATAIE010001065.1:0-4270 GCA_036262875.1 Verrucomicrobiales bacterium | reverse complement strand
GATCGCACGGTGACGTGGCCGCTCACCGCGCTCAAACTGGAGCGCGATCCGGTTTCGCTCGTGTGGAACCAGCGCAATGCGTCCACACGGCCGGCGGTCGCCACCCTGGCGGAAGCGATGCCGGGCATTTTGTCATTCTGTTGATTTCCGGCCTGGTGCAGACAGGGCAACTTGCAAGTCCCTTCGGAGCAGAAAGGCGAGGGTTCAGTGGAACTTCCCCTGCATAAAGGTAGACATGCCCTCCGCTGCCGCCTTATCCCGCACCAGACGAATCCCTCCAGGTTTGCTCACCGTCGATGACGGTTCACCCGGTATTCGGCGCATCCGCCGCAGAGGCGTGTTCCTTTATCGCGATCCGCGCGGGCAGGCCGTGCGCAACGCTGCGGTGCTGAAACGCATCCGGTCGCTGGTCATTCCTCCGGCATGGGAAAGTGTATGGATTTGTCCGCGACCGGAGGGTCATATCCAGGCCACCGGGCGCGACGCGCGCGGTCGAAAACAATACCGCTATCACCCTGACTGGACCGTGTGCCGGGAGACGGAGAAGACCAGGCGTCTTATAGAACTCGCCCTCGCCCTGCCGCGGATCCGGCGCAGAGTGCAGCGGGAGCTGAACGCTCCAGGGCTGGAGCGGGATAAGGTTCTGGCGCTCATGGTACGCCTTCTGGAACTGACATCCATCCGCGCAGGACATCAGGAGTATGCGGTGCAAAACGGTTCCTTCGGCCTGGCGTCGATGAAGGACGACCACGCCATCATCCGGCCCGGAGGAGTCGAATTCCGTTTTACAGGCAAGGGCGGTAAGAAGCACATCATCGGAGTCGACGATCCATTTCTCGCACGCCTGGTGGAACACTGCCGGCGTCTTCCGGGAAAGGCTCTTTTCCAGTACAAGGATGCCGCAGGGCAACCGCACCGGCTCCGGGCGTCCGACCTGAATGCCTGGCTGAAAAAAGTCAGTGGCAGGGAGATCACGGCCAAAGACCTGCGGACATGGTCCGCCACGCGCATGGCCTTTTCACTCCTCCGGCGGAAGGCTCCATTCCGTTCCATGGCGGAAGCCCTCGGGAATATCCGGGAAACAGTTCGTGCGGTGGCGGAGCAATTGGGAAACACACCGGCCATTTGCCGCAAATCCTACATCAACAGTGAGGTCCTGGACGCCTATACCGGAAGAGATCCTGACTTGACTCCTGGTAAAGGGACGGGCCGGATAAACCGCGCGGATGAATCCGCTCTGCTGGCGTTTCTCCAGCGGCAAACGAAAGTAAAAGCCGGGGGCTGACAGGTAATAGCCCTGTCTGCGCGTTTGCACACCACCGAAGGCTGCATTCAAGGAAAGCACCCTCCCGTATGGACCTGACGATACCGCCGCCACATGCCGTAATCACCGGTCCGGACCAGCCATTCCTCCAACGGGTGGAGGCAGCAGTCCGTCTCGCGTTTCCAGCGTCACGAATGGTAGCCGCCGAATCCATAGAGGAGGCTGTGGCAAACGAACCCGGCCATGCGTTATCAATGGTGGTCCTGCATTCCGCCGGGGACGAGCCTTTGACGTTGAATGGCCCGGCCGTCATTTCGCTGCCCCTGTCGTTGATGAGCGAAGGTACACAGGAGGCTGCCGCGCGCATTCTCCAGTGTGAATGGGAGGCTCATTACTTGAGAATTCAGAACCGCGTTTTGTCAGGGGACCTTAGCATGATCGGGAGGCGGGTCGGGCACGACATCCGGATGCATCTCGGTGGAATCGTAAGCACCGCCGATCTTCTCTCCGATCTCATTCAGAGGCCAGGGGACTCTCAACAACAACTCCTGCACTCGGTGCAGCAGTCCGTGGAGGAGATTCTTGTCCTGCTGGACCGTGTGAAGGCGATCGTCATGTCCTCGAATCCAGCCTTGAGTGAATTCGATTCGATGGTGGGGGATGTCGCGGCTGCCGAAGCGCAACGGCTGCAAACCAGGCTGGAAGCTCAATCCGCCTCACTCACACAGCCGGATAACTGGCCACCGGTGCGCGGTGTGCATCCGTGGCTGAAGGTCATTTGGTCCAGCCTGCTGACCAATGCCATTCAGCATGGCGGCAAAGGCGTGAAAATCGAAACCGGGTGGGACCGGAACGGAGACTGGCGTTTTTGGGTCAAAGACAATGGACCTGGGGTGGCGGAAGACCGGCAGGCAAACCTGTTTCCGGCCATCGAATCCCTGTATGAGCCGCAGGCGGCTCCGGGAATCGGACTCGCCATCGTCAGACGCCTCACGGAGAAAATGGGAGGCCGCTGCGGATACGAGTCCCCTCCTGGCGGCGGTGCATGCTTTTGGTTTACACTCCCCGCGGGTCAGCCCGGAAGGGACGAAACCGCTCCCGTCTCCTGACCGGCCGTGTTTTGCCCGCTGATTCTGGCGGAGATGGCAAGGAGCTCACGATGCAGCCGGGCAAATTCCACCGGTTTGGTCAGGTGATGGGAAAAGCCCGCGTCCATGCTGCGCCGCACGTCCTCGGGCATCCCGTACCCGCTTAGCGCAATACCGGCTACTGAACGGCCGGCGGAGGCGTTCAGAAAGGGCTGCATCAGGTCGAGGCCTTTTCCATCCGGCAAACCGATGTCACTCAAGAGAATGTCAAAAGGCTTTCTCCCTATCAATGCCCGGGCTTCCGCCACTGTTGAAGCCACATCGACCTCGTGGCCTCTTCGCACGAGAAGGCGCTTCAAATTGGAAGCCGTATCGAAGTGATCCTCGGTCAGAAGAATGCGGAGACTCACCGGTGCCTTGTGGTCCAGGGGAAGATCGCGGCGCGTTCTTTCCACCTCTCCCTCCACGGCCGGCAGAAAAACCGCAAAGAGACTTCCCCGCCCCGGACCTGGACTTTCCACTTCGATGCGTCCGCCATGCATTTCGACCAGTACGCGGCTGATCGCCAGTCCGAGGCCCAGACCGATGCTCTGGTCACCGTGGGCCTGCTCAAAGGCATCGAATATCTTGTCAATGCGGTCCGGATGAATTCCAATGCCGGAGTCCGCCACTTCGATCACTACGAGTCCTCTTTCGGTTTCATCCCGCGTCTTCAGAGTAATCAGCCCGCCCCCGGAGGTGTACTTGATCGCATTGTTGATGAGGTTCCAGAAGATTTGGAGAATGCGCGCCGGGTCCACATTCAGTTTCAGCCGTGTCGCCTTCAAATCCAGCAACAGTTCGAGGTTCTGCTTCCGGATATCCGGCTCGCAGATTTGCGCGGCCCGGCGCAGCAGATCATGCACATCGGCGTTCTCGAGGTGAAGCTGCAGCTTGCCGCTCCGGATGCGCGCGAGATCGAGCAGGTCGTCGATGAGACGCGCCTCCAGTTGTACGTTCCGGCGGATGGTAGCCACCAGTTCCTGCACCGCGGGCGGGGTCTCCTCCTCCTCCAGCAGAGCCACCGCATGCAGCACCGGTGAAAGCGGGGTGCGCAGTTCATGGGACAGCATGGCAAGGAAGCGGTCTTTGGCCCGGTTCGCCGCCTCCGCCTCCGCCCGGGCGGCCTCTGCTATAATCCGCTGTGCGCGTTCATTCGCATTCCGCTCCTGAATTTCGCCCTCCATCGCCACATTCAACCGGGCCAGATCGGCCGTCTTGCGGAACAGGTCCACGAATACACCCACCTTGGAGCGCAGAATGGCGGGGTTCACCGGCTTCGTGATATAGTCCACCGCCCCCACGTCATATCCGAGCATCACATTCTCCTCGTCATCGTGATGCGCCGTCAAAAAGAGAATGGGGATGTGCTGTGTTTTGCGCCGCTTCTTGATCAACTGCGCAAGCTCGATGCCGCTCATATCCGGCATGCGCACATCCATCACAATGGCCGCACAATCCTGCTGCATCAGCGCCATCAGGGTTTGATCGGCATTCGACGCCTTGATGATCTGATAGTCCGGTGCATCCAGAATGGTCTCCAGCACGAGGAGATTTTTCGCGTCATCATCGACCAGAAGAATGGGGGTCCGTTGCGCCATGGGGAATTCTCAGCGGTGCAGCCAGACACGGAGCAGCGAAAGCAACTGGTCCGTGTTGACCGGCTTGGCGATATAGTCGCTGGCACCGGCTTCAAGACACTTTTCACGGTCACCCTTCATCGCCTTGGCGGTCAGGGCGATGATCGGCAGGCGACGATATTCCGGATTTTCCCGGATGCGCGCCATGGTCTGATAGCCGTCCATTTCCGGCATCATGATGTCCATCAGCACGATGGCCAGCTCGGGCGTGGACTGGATCAACTCGATCGCTTCCATGC
>DATAIE010001064.1:0-4098 GCA_036262875.1 Verrucomicrobiales bacterium | reverse complement strand
GTTGCTAAGTGTAGTGATGAAAGAGGGGTGGAATGGATTGGATTTAGGCAACGCCTTGCGCGCCGAGAGCGACAAAATTTCCTCCGGCCTGCCTTTGGGAGTCAGCCTGAAAAAAATCACCGATCAGGCCGTCAACATCAGCTCCGCGGTAGACGAGTTTATGATCAAGTTCGCGATGGCGGTCGGCGTAGTGATGCTGGTCAGCCTGCTGAGCCTCGGATGGAGGGTTGGCATTGTCGTGGTCACGGCGATCCCGCTGACCCTGGGCGCGGTATTTGTGATCATGATGATCACGGACCGGGTTTTTGATCGAATCACGTTAGGGGCGCTCATCATCTCGCTGGGGCTCCTGGTGGACGATGCCATCATCGCCATCGAGTCCATGGTGGTGAAGATGGAGGAGGGAATGGGTCGTATCCACGCCGCAGCCTACGCCTGGAGCCACACCGCAGGGCCCATGCTTGCCGGGACGCTCGTAACCGTCATCGGATTTTTGCCAGTGGGCTTTGCCCGTTCGACGGCGGGAGAATATGCCGGAAACATCTTTTGGATTGTCGGATTCTCTTTGATCGCCTCCTGGATCGTGGCGGTGGTTTTCACACCATATCTGGGGGTAAAACTTCTCCCGGAAATCAAAACCGTAAAAGGCGGCCATGCGGGAATCTATTCCACGCCGGGATATCAGCGGCTTCGTGGTTTTATCACCTGGTGCGTCAGAAAAAAATATACGGTGGCCGGCATCGTCGTGGGGGCGTTTCTCATGGCGGGCGGAGGGATGGCTGTCGTGAAGAAACAGTTTTTTCCAAACTCTGACCGGCCCGAACTGCTGGTTGAGGTCCAGCTTCCATTGGGGACCAGCATCGAGACGACCAGCGCTGCGGCAAAAAAAATCGAACACTGGCTGTCGGAACAATCCGAATCGAAAATCGTCACCTCCTATACCGGAGCGGGTGCGCCGCGGTTTTTCTTCTCCTACAATCCGGAGCTGCCTGATCCCTCCTTTGCAAAGATTGTGGTTTTGACGCCGAATGCGGAAGCAAGGGACCAGCTCAAATGGCGCCTGCGCCAGGCGGCCGCCGATGGTCTGGCGCCGGAAGCGAGAATTCGCGCGACGCAGTTGGTCTTTGGACCCTACTCTCCCTTCCCGGTCGCTTTTCGGGTGATGGGGCCTGATCCGGTAAAAGTCCGGGAAATCGCCCGCAGTGTCGAAGAGATCATGCGCAGCGATCCGAATATGCGCACGGTCAATGTGGATTGGGGAGAGCGTGTTTCGAAGCTGCACTTCGTTTTGGACCAGGAACGATTGCGGCTTATCGGGCTTTCCCCCGAAGAGGCATCGCAGCAGTTGCAGTTTCTGCTGAACGGTCAAACGATCACCCAGGCTCGTGAGAATATTCGCGCGGTAAATATTGTCGCGAGAAGTGCCGGCCCCGAGCGATTGGATCCAGCCAGGCTGGAGGATTTCACCCTCACGACGAGGGACGGAAAGCCCATCCCGTTAAGCCAGATCGGACGGATCGAAATCCAGCCGGAAGAACCGCTCATCAAGCGGCGGGACCGCGTCCCGACCATCACCGTGCGGGGAGACAATATGGAGACGACTCAACCGCCGGATGTCTCTTCCCAAATTTGGACCAGGCTTGCTGCCATTCGAAAGGATCTGCCCGAAAACTATCGCATCGAGATGGCGGGATCGATCGAGGAAGCCACGAAAGCCAACTCAGCGCTGGCTCCGCTTTTCCCCATCATGCTCCTGCTCATGCTGGCCGTCATTATCATTCAGGTGCGCTCTTTCTCAGCCATGTGGATGGTGATGCTGACCGGTCCGCTCGGACTGATCGGTGCCGTGCCGGCGCTCCTCATTTTTCAGCAGCCGTTTGGATTTAATGCCATTCTCGGACTGATCGGTTTGTCGGGCATCCTGATGCGGAACACCCTCATCCTGATCGGTCAGATTCATTCCAATCAAGCAGAGGGTCTTGATCCCTGGCATGCGATCATCGAGGCCACCGTCCAGCGGTCGCGACCAGTCATCCTGACGGCACTGGCCGCAGTGCTGGCATTTATTCCCCTCACCCATTCAGTGTTCTGGGGATCCATGGCCTACGTCCTGATCGGAGGCACTGCCGTCGGCACGGTCTTGACGCTTGCCTTCCTCCCCGCGCTCTACGCCATCTGGTTCCGGGTGCGCGATGTCGCACGGGATCAAACCGATCAATCAGAAAATGTCAGGGCTCGGAGAGGGCCCTCATGAACAGCCGCGACGCACCGGGAGGAGGAGCGAATTCAAAAACGGTGGCGTTGCCGCCGGAGAGCAAACCGGTGGCGGCGGTGGTCCACCCCTGGAGATCCGGGGAGGTCATTACGCTGTATTTTTTGCCGGGCCGGGAATGGAAGGTCAGGGATACCACCGCACTCTGCGGGTGATACACGAAACCGATGATCTCCCCCTCCGGGCCTGGCTGCAGGCTGGCGGGGTCGTCACGCCCTGGCGTGCCGCCCGGGACGGCGCTGGCCCGCCAGTTGGCGGACGTATTGAGTTGCGCGACGGTGGCGGCGGCATCGAAGACCACGAGGGTGGCACCGCCTTTGTCCGCAGCCGGGAACCACGAATCCTCGTAGTGGATGGATTGGATGACCGAGCCGTCAGCGGCGAGAAGGGTGAGGGTTTCGCCTCCATTGGAGAGATTCCCGCTCCAGGGGCCGAAGACGCGGGGACCTGCGCCGTAGCGGACGGCAAAGGCGGCGGGGTCCGGTGAGAGGATGATGTATGCCCCGGGTTCGATGAGTGCCGTGCCATCCGCGGGAAAGGCATAGGTGATGCCGTTCGTGAACTGAACGCCGGTGAGGTCCACGCGGCGCGGGCCGGTATTGCGCAGTTCCAGGAACTCGAAGCTGTTGTTCGTCCATGCGGGGCCCGCGGCGGCTTCGGTTGGGGTAGGGTCCACCGGATTGAAATTGATTTCGGTAATGACGAGGTTGCCCGCGGCGGCGGCATCATCCGTGAAGTAACGCAGGTCGCGAAGACCTCCCCATTTACTGACAAGGGGCGGATTGAGCGTCCCGCCGGTGGCGGCGGTGTGGCTGGCTTTGTACGCCCGGGCCATGACGTGAGTGAATCCACTAACCGTCAGTGGAGCGCCATTCCACAACAGCGCAGAAGCGGCGGGAGCGCCTCCGCCGGCGGGCCGCGGGTCCGTGCCGTCCAGCGTATAATAGACAGGCACTCCGGCGGGACCGGTGAGGGTGACCGTCGTATTCGCGACCACCGCACCGGCCGCGGGCGTGACCGCGACGGAGCCCACCCACTGAGTATCGAAATACCCGGCGCGCTGCTGGAGATAGTCTTTGATGCGCTGGATCTCCGCCGGCTGGCCGCTGTAGGCGGTGCCGGTGAAGGGACTGGTCCAGGCGCGTTTGGCGTAGTTCCAGCGGGCGAGGTCGCGCGTGACTGCCTCGGTGCCGATGGCGTCGTTCGTGGTGTCGATCAGCGCATTGATGGACGACGGTGAAAACTGCGCGCGGCGCAAGTCCTGCCACCGGTCGATGTACTTTTGATAGAAATCGATGTCCTTGAAAAAGCGTTCCCACCAAAAGGCGGCAAAGAAACCGCCCTCCGGCCAGTTGCCGTTGCCCCAGGCCGCGGGGTTGTCGTCGCGGGTGTCCGTGGCACAGGAGAGTGCGCGGTCAAAGTCCCAGACTGGGCCGGGGACGATTTTGCCGCCCGCGTCCTTATGGAAATAGGTGCTCAGCCGAAAGGCATCCACATTATAGGACCAGAGGTTCAGCAGGTGATTGTCGATCGCGGCGGGCACATCGATCCATGCTGCGTAGCCGGTGGCCGCATCGGTCCACGCGAGGCTGTTGAGGGCAGTGTTGAAGCCGTGCAAGTAGTTTGTCAGGTACTCCCGCTGCGGCGCGCGCTGGGGCGCCTCTATATCCACTTCCTTTGGATAGTAATACACAAGGGCCTGCCCGCCGGCGGTGAATCCGCTGTCACCGGCATCGAGACGATCCACTTTCCAAATGTAGCCGCCGGTTTTCGTTTCGGCGCCGTTATCGTAGGGCGTGAGCTTGCGGATGTCCACGCGTGCGCTA
>DATAIE010001063.1:0-2151 GCA_036262875.1 Verrucomicrobiales bacterium | reverse complement strand
CGGACCAGATCATCGATCTCGTGATGCCATGGCATCTTGAGTTTCTGGCGTCGTGGCAGCGGGTGGACCGCAGCGGGCGGCTGCCCGTGCTGTGGATGTGCTATGAAGAAATGACGGCGGACAAGCCGGCTGCTGTGCGCCGCGTGCTAACCTGGCATGGATTGAAGGTGGATGAGGACCGGATAGAGGAAGCCATTTTGAAAGTGGAGCGCAGTCCGGAGAAGAACCGGTTCAACAAGGGCGTGATCGGAAGGGGCAGGGAAGGCCTCACAGAGGGGCAAAAGAGGCGAATCCGGCAAATGATGACTTATTATCCGGCAGCGGATTTCAGTGCCTGCGGAGGAGCCGAAGGCGCGTGAGCGAAGCGGGGGAAGCGTTCCTTGCGTGAAGGCGGGGCGGTGGTTAATTAAGCAGAGTCCTTTTCATGCGATCCGCCACCCTCTTTCTTTTTGCCATCTTCACCCCCTGCGCCCTTTTGTGCTGGGTGTCGTGGCTGTGGATGCAGGATGAGGCGAGTGTGATCAAACGCGACCGCACGGCGTTGTATCAGAAGTCGGTGGACCTTGCGGCAAGGGCGGCCACGACTTTTATGGCGGGGCAGTTGCAGACGTTCGGGGAAACGGTGGACCGGCTGCTGGCGGCGGATGCGCCGGAGGAGATGCGGCTGCGCTTTCACCAAGCCATTCGCGGGGCGTTCCCGCTGGCGGAGGCGGGGATCGTGCTGGACTCCACGAATGGGCGCGTCCTTCCGCAGGTGGAGCCGTCTGAGCAGGCGGTGACGGCGTTCGTTTCCAGCCATGCATGGTTCTTCAAGGATGAGATGCAGCCGCTGTATCTGGAGATTCCGCCGATTGACCGGCCTTCGCTGAAGGCGGGAGCGAAGCTCGCAGGGCGACCGGGGGTAAGGGCTCCGGAGCCGCTGACACCTGCGCCGGACCCACTGAGCGCGCTGGCGGGAGACACTGCCCAGCCTCCTCCGCCGGCCTCCGCTGTGTCTGCCCCTGCTGCGAGGACTAAGGATGCCATGGACGTCGCGCCAAAGCCGGCGGGGAAACCGGTGGCCGCCCCGGAGCCGGCGCAGGGACCGGTGGCCAATGCAAAACGGGAATCGCCCGGCGAGGACTTCCGCCGCACGGTCCATCCGCAGATCGTCGCACCGGCGGAGCCTGGCCCGCAGAGTCAGGTGAAGCCGGTCGATTACCGGCTGGCCACGCTGATCCAGCAATACGAGACGGGAATCGCGGGGCACCCTCATGGTGACCGGCTGTTCACCCTTTTTTGGTATCGCTCTCCGGCGTGGCCGGAAATGACCTTCGCGGTCGCGCTGCAGCCCGAGGCGCTCCAGGCGGCGCTGGCGGCGCAGCAGGATATCGATGCGCCGGACAAGGACACGTGCCTCGCGCTGCTGGACCACCAGTTGCGGCCGGCGGCGCGATGGCCGCAGGGGACCACGTTTGAGCCACCCTCGTGGTCGGCTCCGCTGGTTGCCCGTGAACTGGGACCGGCCCTGCCGCGGTGGGAGGCCTCCATTTTCCTCCGCGATCCGGCGGTCTTCAACAATGCGGCGTCCGTCTCCCGCTGGCGATGGGGGATCATCGTCACGACGGCCAGTCTGGCGGCGGTGGCGGGTGCTTTCCTCATTTTACGCGATGTGCGCCGCGCGGCGCGCGACGCCCGGCTGAAAACGGATTTTGTTTCCAATGTCAGTCATGAGTTGAAGACTCCGCTGACGTCGATTCGCATGTTCAGCGATCTTCTGGGAAACAATCCGGACGTGCCTCCGGAGAAGACGAAACGCTACGCGGAGGTCATCGCCGGCGAGGCTGCGAGGCTCACCCGGCTTATCAATAACGTGCTCAACTTTTCGCGCATGGAGAGCGGCCGGCAGCAGTTGAAGACGGCCCGGCTCGATCTGCGGGCGCTGACGGCGGAGACGATGGAGCACATGCGTCCTCAACTGGAAAAGGACGGTTTTGAAGTGGAGGTGATTCTGCCGGAAGACCCGGTAACGGTGGAGGCCTCGGCCAGCGTCTTACGGCCCTGATGATTTCCAAAGGCCTCGCCGACAGCGCCGTGCCCATGTCCCTCCTCGCCGGACATCCGAATGTGGAGTTCCACTACTACCGCGGCGGCCTGGGAAGCTGCGCCGTG
>DATAIE010001062.1:0-16113 GCA_036262875.1 Verrucomicrobiales bacterium | reverse complement strand
TCTCCATCCGGGCATCGCCCCCATGCCTGACGACGGGCTCGTCGTCAGGCGAGGGCTCACCGTCCTCTTTTCCCAGATTCGCCCCCGCCAGTTCCTTCAATGCGGCGGCGGGATCGTGACGACTGAGAGTACCGAGCCAGCCATGGAGGGCTTTCCGGCGTTCTTCCGCGTCAGGAATAGTTTCAATCCAGCGCCGCGCAGACTCAGAATCGCGCCTCTGCCAGTTTGACGCGAGAGTCAGGATGAGATCGGTTTCAACCGCCGCGCCGGAATCGCCCCGCCATTTCTCCCATTTCAAATATCCGGCGGCAGCGGCCGGATCGCGTTCGGCGAGAGTGACCATGGCAAGATGCCAGCCGTAGGTTTTACCGCCCGGGTCCATTTTCAAATAGAAGTCCGGATGGTGTGCGGCCAGTTCTGAAAGAGCCCGGTCCTTCAAATCCTGTGACAGGGTTTCTTCGCCTGGCTGAAAAAGAAGCGCCGCAGCCTTTTCCGGCCATCCCCGCGCCATGGTTTCGAGGGCAAGGCGAAGGAGCGAATTATGTTCACCCTGTTTTTTCGCCGCGAAAGTGATGACCGCGTCCGCATCCCGGGACAGCCATTGGGCAAAGAGATAACGGATCGCAGACTCGCGGCTGGAATTTTCGTCAGGATAGACGAGCAGGAGTTCATCGAAAAGGCGGGGGAAGTCCGCCGAATTACCTCCTTTTACACGCGCAATCCACTGGCTGGCGGCTGATGCAGGATTCAGAGGATAAGGATGAGAGCGGGAGGGGGGCGGCGACGAAAGGTTGCGGCGGGACGTCTGCGAGGGCTCCGCGGTCAAATGCCGTCCCAGCGCCCAGCCCCCGGCAACGGAGGCCGCAAACACAACCAGCCATGGCGCGAGGCGTGCGGGGGACGCGGAGTTCATAAACGACGGATCGAAACTATGCGACCCGGAGGATAACGGGAAGAGAAACTGTTGGGCTTGAGCCGAAAATCCAAATTACCAAATCCCTTCCCGCAGCGCTTCCATCGCGCTCCCTTGACACTCCCATTCCCTGCCCGCATGTCGCGGGATGATGACGGTTCCGGTTTCACTGGGGGAGAAGTCCTACGAGGTGCTCATTGGCGGGGGAATGCTGAGCGCCGTGGGAACGGAGGCGCGTGCGCTTTTCCCGGCGGCAAAATCCTGCGCGGTGGTGACGGACTCGAATGTCGCACCTCTGTATGCGGAAAAGGTGTGCGCCAGTTTGCGGGAGAGTGGCATCACTCCGCATTTGATTACCGTGCCGGCAGGAGAGCCGTCGAAGTCGTTTGAGGGATTGGAAACCGTAACGAGGGAAATGATCGCCGCCGGGCTGGACCGGAAAGCATTTCTCGTGGCGCTGGGCGGTGGCGTCATCGGCGACCTGGCGGGATTTGCTGCTTCGGTGTTTTTCCGGGGCATCCCCTATATCCAAATCCCTACGACAATCGTGTCGGTGGTGGACAGCTCGGTGGGCGGTAAAACCGGCATCAATACACCGGAGGGGAAAAATCTGATAGGGACGTTTCACCAGCCCCGCCGGGTGCTGATCGATCCGGAGACATTAAGCACGCTGCCGGCGCGCGAGTACAATGAGGGATTTGCAGAGATCATCAAACACGCGGCTATCCGGGACAGCGGGATGCTGGCGCAGATCGCGATGGCATCCGCCAGCGAGCGCCGGGACGGGCTGGCGCCATTGATCGCGCGGAACGTGCAAATCAAGGCCGCCATCGTCGGCGAAGATGAATTTGAAACGAAAGGGCTGCGGGCTCTGCTGAACTTTGGCCACACCATCGGACACGGCATCGAAGCGAGCGCAGGCTATGGACAACTCCTGCATGGCGAAGCGATCAGCCTGGGCATCCGCGCGGCGCTGCAACTGTCGGAGGAATTCGCCGGATTGTCGTCCACGGACTCGGTGGCCATCCTGACTTTGCTGGCAGCTTTTCATTTACCGCTGGTCCTGCCGGATACGATCACGACGGAACAGGTGATGGAAAAACTGGGAAGAGACAAAAAATTCGACCAGGGAGCCATCCGCTTCGTGCTTCTTCGTGGAATCGGCGAGGCTTTCGTGAGCAATGAGGTCACCCGTGACGCCATCGTGCGCGCGGTGGAGGGATTGAGAACCGTTTAGGCAGGAAGCCGTTTGCCAGGTTTTCGTTCCTCCTGCTGCTCGCGGTTGGCGAGGTGGGCCCAGTGGTCGGCTTTTTCGAGATGCGTCAGGAGCGCTTTGGCGGCTTCCAACTGGCCGCAGAGACGGCACTCGAGCGCGACGTAATCACTCACGCGCCGTTCTTCGAGAGGACGGCCGTCTTTGAGACGGGCGCGGACTTCAGGGAAATAAACAGCCTGGAGCCAGTGCTCGAACGATGGCGGGCCTGCGGCTTCCATGGCCTGAGGATCGGACACCAGCGCCTTTACGCTGCTCACATCGCAGCCCCACCAGCCCAGGGACTTCAGTTCATAGGTGGCCAGTTTGACGGCTTCCGCGACATCGTCGCGATATTCTTCGATCTCCTCCGCCTGCGTTTCACGGGTGCCCTTTCCTTTCCCCTTCCCGGAAGGCGGAGTCAGACCGCGGCGACGCCGGGCATCGTGATGCCGCTGCATGGCGGCGGGCCAAGTCGTGGAAACCAGCGTTTCCAATTCGCTGAAGGCCTCCTGAAGACGGCGGGACTCGTCGTGCTTTTTTTTGCCAATCCGGTCTTCATCGAAGGCCCGCAGGACATCGTTGTGAAGTTTCAGCGATTCCGGCAGCAGAGAGGACTGCACGCGGTCGCGAATGGCGGGAAGCCACGCGGCGAGGAGCCAGATTTCAAAACGGGGACGGTTTGATTCGTCGCGGCCCCGCGCTGAGTAGGTGAGTGTATCACGATAGGGTGCCGGCATCGCGGGCGGTGTCGCAGACCACCAGCCCAACAGATGCAATTCCGCTTCGATGCGGTTGAGGTGCAGCAGCATTTGCAGCCGAAGGGCGTCCGGCTCCGGAGCAAAGGGCAGCCGCAGTTCCGGCGCAGCCATGATGAGACGCCATGCGGCGGCCATCCGGGAACCGGTGGATTCCGGAGGCAGGGCACCGGCCAGACGGTGATAATTTGCCACGCCCGAATCAAAAGCGCTCAGAGCGGCCAGCAGCGCCGTCGCTTGAGGCACAATCCCGCGCGCAGCAAACTCCTGCCGGGCGGAGGCGGCCACCTCACTTTCCGCGGGGACCTGCCCCTTTTCCAGCCATTCCCGGACATCCGGCAGAAACTCCTCCGCCAGCCATTCCTCCACCGGCGTCTGCGAGCGGGCGGGCGGCGGGAGGTCCTGCGAAAGGTCTTCGACGGCAATCTCGATTTCCTCCAGCACGTTGAGCAGCAATCCTCTCGCCTCCTCCAGATGGTATTCGAATCCAACGGCTTCAACCGGTGCGGGAGCCAGCCGCGCACGCGGGGCCGCTTGTGGTTTATCCGGGACTTCGCCGCGATAGGCGGGTGGTGTGGAGGGAGTGTTGGCCACCGGAACCGGCGGCGGGAGGCCGCACAGCTTCCAGGTCATGTGATAGGTATTCACCCCTTCGTCAAAATTTGTCAGGAGAGGCAGCAGTTCCTCCGGCACGCTCAGGTCTTCTGCGCCGAGCCGGGCGGCGGCTTCCTTTGCGAGATCACAGGGGTCCGGCACAATGCCGAGGCCAATGGACGCGCGGGCCTCCGGCACAAAAGTATCGCGCATCCATTTTCCAAAGGCCGGAGGCGGATCGTCCGCGTCATCCTCCCACCAGCCCTTCCGGCGCAATTGGTCCTCCGCCTGGTCCAGCCAAAGCAGCAGGAGGCCGCGTGAAGTTGAGAACATCTCCGCCATCTGCGGCGGGATCACTGTGGCCGGCACCGGCTCCGGAGGCGCATGATAGCGTTCCACGAGTTCATCAAACTGCCGCAGCAGGTCCATCAGCGGTTTTGCCTCCGGCACGAAGGAATGATAGTCATACTGCCGCCGCGCCATCTCCCCGACGCTGCTGGTGGCCGGGAGGTCCGCCTCTTCCACGCGACTCCGGGCATTCGGGAGAAACACGCCCTGCAGCCACAGTTCGAACGTCGGCGCATCCATAAAGGACTTCAGCCTTCCCGCGGCCACCTCGGCCAGCAAATCCGGCGGATTTTCGGTCCACCAGCCAAGGCGGCGCAATTCCGCCTCTATGGCATCCAGTTGAGCGCTCAGGGCTTGGAGGGTGGGAGAAGAGACTGCGGGCATGTCTGGCGGTCGGAAGCGAAGCAAATACGGGGCTCATTTTCAACGGGACCGGGCGGGAAACCACTGCATTTTGCGGGGAGAAGCCTTGCATGACGCAAGACCGCCGGGAGGCCCGTCAGGGAAAACAGCCCGGCACACCCTCTGCATCTCTTTGTGGCGCGCTGGTTGTGGAACCGGCGTTCGTGATGGAAAACCTGTGCCCGCGGGTGCGATCGGAGGAGAGCCGTTTAGGCGTAGACGGAAACTCCGCTGCATCCGCGGGCCTTTTTTTATTCTGATAGTGCCTCCGCAGGGGCCTGCGGTAATATCAGGCTCAGTTCCAGCCCGTGCGGCTGCCGGTTCTGGAGACTCACGCTCCCCCGGCAGGCTTCGACAGCACTCTTCACGATGGCGAGGCCAAGACCCGCACCGCCGGTTTCGCGCACGCGGGAAACATCCGGCCGGAAAAACGGATCGAAAAGACGGTCCAGCACGGCGGGCGGCACTCCGGGTCCGCTGTCAGATATCGTCAGGCGCAGGCGGTCGCCGGTGTCCAGGCGGGTGGCAATTTCCACCGGTCCTGCGCTGCCGGCATAACGGAGGGCGTTTCGCAGACCGTTGGCGATGGCGCGGTCAAGAAGCGCCGCGTCCGCGAGAACAAAATGATCCTCCGCAACCCGGATACTGATTTCGCAGGGAGTTTCCGCGTTGGTTTCCCGGGCGGCAATTTCCTTCACCATGGGAGCCAGCGCCACTCTTGTCAGGGAAACCGAAGCTCCACTCAGGCCTGCCTTGGTAAAGGACAGCAACTCATGGAGCAGCGACGTCATGAGATGCGTTTCCGTCAGGGCTTTCGCGACATACCGCTGACCGTCGTCGCCGGTGCGCTGTTCGAGAATGCTCAAGGCCACTTCCAGACGGGCCAGCGGGGAAAGGAGTTCGTGCGCCGTATCGCCCAGGAAGCGCTGCTGGTCCTCCACATAGCGGCTGAGTTTTCCGGCCATGTGGCGGTGGGCGCTGTTGAGACGGCCCAGTTCATCCTGACGCTTCAATTCCGCAGGCACTTCGAACTTACCGCGGGCAATATCCTCCGCAGAGCGGGTCAGCCTTCCGAGTGCGCCGGTGAGCCTGCCGATCATCGGCAGCCACAGGAGCACCGATACCGCCAGCAGACCTCCGCCCAGCGCCAGCAGCGGATAATAGTCGAAAAACAATCCGCCTCCGCGCATGGAGTCTGAGCGCAGCAGAAGCGTGAGGGGAGGACGCAGACCCGCGCCGCCGTTGCGCTCTCTTTCAAGCGAACCCAGCCGCACGCCGGCCCAGTAAAGACGCGGGCCGTCAGAGGCGAGGATGAACTTTCCGGCAGGCTTGACGGCCATCGTAAATCCCCCGCGACTCCCCGCGGGTTTGGGAGGAGGACGGTCGCCAAAATCCGAAGCGGAAGAACCCTTGGGCTCCTCCCGTCCGGGAGGCGGTCCGGGAAAATTCCTTTCGCCGCCGGGTGAAGGCGCCCCCGCTTCTTTTTTGCCAGGGGGAGCAGCCGGCTCCGGTCCGCTGCTGCGGCGAAACCCCTCGGCTCCTCCAGGCCCACGATCTCTTCCCGGGCCGCCGGGCGGGGGGCCGCCGGATCCTCCAAATCCTTTGCCCGCATCCTTCAGTTTGTCCCGGATGACATCCGGCAGTTCCCCGAAATCGCCCGCCACAAATTCGACGAAGTCCGGGCCGGTGCGAAAGAGCGCCGCCTCCACACCCTTTGCCCGCCAGCCTTCCACTGCCCTGTTCAGCGCCGCGTCCGGGGTGGTGGAAGGGGTTTGCTGAAATTCCGAAATGATCCCCTGCCCCAGCGTTTCAAGACGGTCGCCCGTCGCTCCTTCCAGCAACCACCCGAAACCCGTTCCAAACTGCAGCCTGACAATAAAATACAGCACCGCACCGATCACCAGCAGGTTCACGAGGAACCAGCCAAGAATCTTCCAGCGCAGTGACAGAAAAGCCTTCATGAAGGTTTGGTATTTTGATCCTCAGACCGGCGGCGCATCCGGATCGACCAGCATATATCCCGCGCTTCTCACAGTCCGGATGAACCGTGGATTTTTGGGGTCGTCTCCCAGCTTCCGCCGCAGGGCGGAAATCTGCACATCGATCGAGCGGTCAAACACCTCCCAGTCCCGCTCGCGCACCTCCTCCAGCAGGGCATCCCGCGTTTTCACCCGGTTTTTCGCTTTTGCCAGCGAAAGGAGAATATCGAATTCCCCCGGGGTTAGCGTCAGCGGATGGCCCTGAATGTCCGCGGTTCTCGAATCCGGATGAATCCGCAACTCCGCAATCGCAATCCCGGCTGGCGTATCCGCTCCCTTTTGACCCTGCGCCTGAGCCCGCCGCGTGATCGCCCGCAGACGGGCCAGCAGCGCGCGGGTGGAGGAACCCTTGGGCAAATAATCATCCGCTCCGATTTCCAGCCCGATGATCTGATCCATCTCCCCTCCGCGGGCGGTGAGCATCAAGACCGGCACTTCACTTGTCTTGCGAATCCGTTTCAAAACCTCAAATCCGTCCATGCCGGGCAGCATCACGTCCAGAATGACGGCATGCCACGGTTCCTTCCCCGCCACCTCGACGCCCGCGGGACCGGTGTGCGCCATGGCAACGGTGTATCCAAATCCCTCCAAAAAGTCCCGGATGAGTTCACAAAAATCCCGGTCATCATCGATGATGAGCACTGGCAGCGAAGCAGGGCGGGATTGGCCGGGCGGGAGCATAAGGGAGCTTCAAACTTCAGCGTTCAAAATTCAAACTGCAAAGAAGCACCCAAAGGCCGAAGCCGCCAGATGGGGCCCGGTGAAGCGGGAGAGGGGGCTGATCTTCAATATATTTGTTAGCGAGTCGATTGGTTTCATAGCTGAAGGAGACATCCGGAAGGCGGCACCGGTTTTCTTCACTCAACACTTCCACAGGATTCACGTCTGCCCCGCATAATTACCAATCCATTACAAATCTTCGTCCAACCGACATCAGATCCTTACTTCCATGTGTCACGGTGCGTCCATTCCCAACCCACTGAAACCATGAACACAAAACCCCAATCGTTCTATATCCCGCTGAACCGCCGCCGTTTCATGGACGCTATTTTCAAGGCGTCCGCCGCCTTCACCCTGCCCGGGTATCTGGCGGAGGCCCTCTCCGCAACGGCCACCGTCACTCAGGGGCCGTATTACCCGCTCGCCGACGACATCCCGCTCGACAAGGACAACGACCTCGTGCGGCTCAATGACAATCTAACGCTCGCCACCGGGGTCATCACGTGGGTGACCGGCACGGTGTATGATGCGAACGGCAGCCCGGCAAAGGACGCGCTCGTGGAGCTGTGGGCCGCGGATCACGAGGGGGATTACCTCTACTCCACCGGCACGGGCCGCAATCCCGCCTGTGATGCGAACTTCGCCGGATTCGGCCAGTTCCTCACGGGGAGCACCGGGCAATTCCGCTTTCGTACGATCAAGGCGGGCCTCTACAACGGGCGGACCCGGCATTTCCACTGGGGCATCACGCTCTCCGGCCGCACCACCCGCGTATGCACACAAACCGGCTGGAACGAAACCGCCATCTCCAATGCCGGTGCCACCTGGGCCACGCAGAACGCGAACGATAACGTTTTCTCCCCGCTGACCGCCGCGCAAAAGGCGGAACTGCTGCTGAACTACACCGCCGTGCCCGGCACCACCACGGGGGAAATGGCCGCCACCTGGAACTACTACTCCGGGATCACCGCTCTGGAGCACACCTACCTCGGCAACGGCGGCCAGTTCGTCGCGGAAAAGATGGAGATCGTTTCCGCCGGTCCCGATTCCTACCGGATCAAAATCACCATTCCCGCCTACACGGGCTACACCTATGAACTGTATGCGAGCACTACCATGGATGCGCTCGACAGCCAGTGCGTTCCGTTCTCCCTAACCCAGGCGGGCACGGTGGCGAATCACAAATACACCGCCACCTCCACCGGCAGTTTGAGTTTTTACATTCCCATCCGGAATGCCGACGTCCGGAGGTTTTACACCGTCGCCTATCGTGTACCAGGAGCAAACACAGGAACTCCATAAAACGGGGCTTCGGTTCTCACGCCACGGCACCGGGCATCAAGCTCCAATACCGAACACGCCATCATCCCGCTTCCGGGATGCGGATTGGAGCTTGACGCCCGGTGCCCGCCCCTATTCTACCCGTTCATTACCAGCGTAAAGATACAGGGGAACTTCACCTCCCCCGCATACCCATTGGCGTCTGTGAATCGTAGAATAGGTGGCTGCCCATTTCCGGAACCGGAAACGCCGGTGAAGCCACAGCGACTTCCAACTTGCACCCCGGCGGAAACTGGGCACCCTCCGCGCCCCCATGTTTCACAACATCCATCTGAACGAGCTGCCCCCCGACGGGAAGGTCTTCGAAGGAGAAATCCGGAACGACCTGTTCCATCTTACCGCGAAGGACGATCCCCGTTTCGTGCCGCCGGTAGCGTTTTCCCTGACTGTGAAGCTCGACGGGCCGGATGTGGTGGTGGAGGGCTCGATTAATGCCCGGTTTGAACTGGAGTGCGCCCGGTGCGGGCAGTGGTTCCCGATGGACGTGGAACTGGGCAATTATTACTCCCAGGAGGAGCGGGACGGGAGGGCCACACTGGACTTGACAGCCCTGATCCGGGAAGACATACTCCTCGCCCTTCCCGGCTACCCCCGGTGTGAAGATTCGAACGTCGAAAGCCGGACCTGCCCTGCCGAGGGGAAGTTCCCCGCGGAGAGTGAGTTTACCCCACTCGAAGAAGCCGAGACCGGAGAACCCCAGCACCGCGACGTTTGGGACGCACTCGATCAGATCCAACCCTCCAACGGAGCGCCCCGGCGTCCGAACTCCTAAATCCCAACATTCTCATCCCATGGCCGTACCTAAAAGACGCTCCTCCCGCAGCAAACAAAAGATCCGTGCAATGTCCAAGCGCTGGAAAGCCCCCGGCCTGAAAACCTGCCCGGATTGCAGCGCCGCCGTCCCCTCCCACGTTGCCTGCCCTTCCTGCGGAACCTACCGCGGCCGCAAGGTGCTGAACGTTCAGGAAATCGCCTGAGGACCGGAAGTTCGTTTTCCAGACCGCCGGTGCTTTCGGGTGCCGGCGGTTTTTTCGTGCAAGACCGGCTCCGCCGGAAGCACCAAGCTCCAAGAACCAAGCACCAAAGAAACTTCAAACATCAAGTTTCAAAGAACCGCCAACTCCAATTCTCACTAAGGAAAAAGCGGCTGGGAAATTGAAGTTTGGAGCTTGAAGTTTCTTTGGTGCTTGGTTCTTGGAGCTTGGTGCTTTTCTCCCTCCTCCCATGACCATCGCCGGTCCCAACCACCTCGTCTGCGCCGACCTCGATTTCACCCGGGTGCCCTCACCGGCATTTATCGTGGACCTGTCGCGGCTGCGGAGGAATCTGGAGCACCTGCGGATGGTGAAGGAGCGCGCGGGCTGCCGCATGCTCCTCGCCCAAAAGGCTTTCAGCATGTGGGCCACCTATCCGCTCATCAGTGAGTATCTGGACGGCACGTGCAGCAGCGGGCCCTGGGAGGCGATGCTGGCGAGGGACAAATTCCCCGGCGAATGCCATGTCTACAGCCCGGCGTTTACCGCAGAGGACATGGAGGAAATCCTGCCGTTTGCAGACCACCTTTCGTTCAATTCCGTCCGTCAGTGGCAAACCCATCTTCCCCGCATCAAGTCGACCGGCCGGCCCATCGAATGCGCTCTGCGCATCAACCCTCAAGTGAGCACCGGCGGAGTGGAGATGTATGACCCGTGCGTTGCGGGCTCGCGCCTTGGCATTCCCGCGCCGGAACTTGAAGGCGTGGACCTCTCCGGCCTCGATGGCCTCCACTTCCACACCCTTTGCGAGCAAAACTCCGATGCCCTCGAAGCCACACTGGGAGGCGTGGAGGAAAAATTCGGCCACCTGCTGCGCCAGGTGAAATGGCTCAATATGGGCGGCGGGCATCACATCACGCGCGCCGACTACGATGTGGAGCGGCTCGTCCGCCTCGTCCGAGGAATCCGGGAAAAGTACGGAATTGAAGTGTATCTGGAGCCAGGGGAGGCCATCGCCATTGGCACCGGCGTGCTGGTCAGTTCCGTGGTCGATACGGTGCGCAACGGCATGGACATCGGCATTCTGGACGTGAGCGTCACCTGTCACATGCCCGACTGCCTGGAGATGCCCTATCGTCCGGACATCCGCGGCAGTGGCCGCGAAGGCGAAAAGGAACACCTCTTCCGCCTCGGTGGAGGCACTTGCCTGGCCGGTGATGTCATCGGTGACTATTCCTTCGATGCCCCGCTCCAGCCTGGCGACAGGCTCGTCTTCGAGGATATGTCTCACTACACCATGGTGAAAACCACCATGTTCAACGGAGTGAAGCATCCCGCGCTCTGCACGTGGGACCCCGGAACGGAGGAGTTGAAGGTGGTGCGCAGGTTCACGTATGCGGATTTCCGTGACCGGCTTTCTTGACGGTGCCGACAGAGAACGCATTTGATTCTCCATGCTCCTGCGCATGCATAACCGTAAGATCATCCTCGCCTCGATACTGGCAGCGGTGATCTATGGCATCGTGCATGATCTGATCACTGCGCACCTCTGCGTGGAGTATTTCACCATCGGCCACCCGCGGCTGATCGATTCGGGTTCACCGGTGAAGCTGGCTCTTTTTTGGGGAGTCGCGGCCACATGGTGGGTGGGGTTGATTATCGGAATCGCCCTGGCGTGCGCAGCCCGCAGAGGGAGCCGTCCGAAACTTCGCATCCGGCATCTTTGGCGCCCGCTGACCATTCTCCTGGCTTGGATGTTCGTGGTGGCAATTCTGGCCGGATTGACCGGATATTTGACTGGGAAGACGGGCCTCTTTTACCTCGCTGAGCCCTTTGCAACGAGGATTTCCCCGGAGAAACACCTCGCGTTCTTAACAGTGGCATGGGCGCATGCCGGGTCGTATCTCGCGGGATTCGTAGGAGGCATCGTCCTGTGCATCCGGACATGGAAGCGGAGAGCAAAAGTGAAGATTCAAATCATAGCGGCGCAGGCAGTCACACCCTGACCCGCCGGAACAAATCTCCGCAACTCCGTCACTCCCGCCTTTTGCCCCGGGCGGAGAATGACATAAGGTCCGGGATGCGTCTTCCTTTGCTTTTCCTCCTGGCGATCCTGCCCCTTTCCGCCCAGACCGCGCCTCCGATGGAAATACCCGCGCCTGCGCCCCTAACTCCGAAGAAGGAAGCTCCCGCGGAGCTCACAGAATACATGGGCCGCACCATCGCGAAGACCATGCACTGGACCGGTGCCGAGTGGCTGCTGCGCAAGAACCGCGAACAGGAGGAGAATTCCGCCCTCATGCTCGAACAGCTCAAGATCCAGCCGGGCTGGACCATCTGCGATCTCGGCTGCGGCAATGGCTACCATTCGCTCAAAATGGCGAAGCTCGTTGGAGAGAAAGGCACGATTCTGGCCGAGGATATTCAGCCTCAAATGCTGGATATGCTCAAGGCGCGGACGGAGGACCGGGGCATCACAAACATCAAGATGGTCCTCGGCGAGCTGTGGGACCCGAAACTGCCGCCTGCCTCCTGCGATCTCATTCTTTTGGTGGATGTGTATCATGAATTCGGCAATCCCGCGGAAATGCTGAAGGCCATTCACGATTCCCTCAAGCCGGATGGACTGGTCGCCCTCGTGGAGTTTCGCACGGAGGATTCAAAAGTGCCGATCAAACCTGAGCACAAGATGAGCCGCGCACAGATCTACAAAGAGTGGCAGGCCTCCGGATTCACCGTTGCGAGGGAGTTCCACGGACTGCCGTGGCAGCATCTCGTTTTCCTGCGCCAAAGCAAGCCTGGCGAAAAACCGGTGGAACCGCCCGCGGTAACTGTAGAGGAAAAGAAGGTGCCGGACAAAAAACCGGAGGAACTGAAGAAGGACGCCTGAGTCGGCGGCGCATTCATGCACATGATTTTTTCCAGGCTGCTGCCTCTCGCCGCAATTGGAATACTCGTCTGCCGCGTTGCTCAGGCTGCGCCGCCGCCGGAAGACCCTCTCCTGACGGGAAATGTAGTTACACCTCTTACACCCGGCGATCTCCATCTGAGGGAACTCACCCTGCCTCCGGGGCTCTACCTTTGGCGAACTCTCAAGGACCTGGAGAAATTGAGCACGGCGCAGTTGCGCACGCTGGTCCATGAGGTCTGGATGGTTAGCCGGCGCTACGCCTTCCTCACTGGCTCGCAGGTGCTCGTCGACGCGTGGGCGGAGCGCGATCCGGCGGGGATTGTCGCTGACATGTTGACGATCATTCGATGGGAGGATGAAGAACCTCTCGTCGGCGACTATGATATCGATATAGAGTCCGAAGCCGCCAGTCAGTGGTGCCGTCTGGCGTCGCGGGACTGGAAACAGGCACTCGCATTGCTCCAAAAGGTCAATGATGGTGAATCCGGCAGGCAGTTTCGTGAAGCGGTCTCGAGTTTCCTGATTCTTTCGCCGGACCGGCTGCCGGCGTTTACCACGGCATTCGCCGGCGGTGCTCCCACCCCGGACAAAGTCATGGAGCGGGTCGTATGGTCCTCCGTGAAAGCATACGGTTTTTCCCCGGTGGAGCGGGCAGCCGGCAAAATGAAGGATAAACGTCTCCTGGTTATCGTGCGGGCGGCTCTCCAAAAGGCCATCCACGCGGGGGACGGGACGCGGAAAGCGGCACCGAAGCCACAGCAGGAGCACGGGCCTCTACAAAAGCTGCTGGCTCTGGACAGTGGCATGGATCAGCGATTCCGCTTTCCCTTCCCGCTGCTGCGGGAGGTTTTGAAACTGAAGCCGGAAGAGGCTCTGCAACTGGCCCGCCAGCTTCCACGGGATCCGAAGCCGCACGGCTGCTGGCTGGCGTGGATGCTTTTCATGCGCGCTGCCGACGGCGACCCTGCTGCTGCACAGTCTGTCGCAGCAGGGTTGAGCACGGCCAGCCTCGACGCTTCTCATCCCCTAACGACGCTCTACTCTCTCCGGGCAGACATGACGCTGGACACGGCCCTCCAGGAAATGCGGACCATGAGCTCCGTGGAAGATCAGCGCGATGCCTTGAGCGGCTACCTGACCGGCCCTACCGTCCGGGAAATCATCGTGAAACAACTGGGGAGTCCGCTCATGGCGTTTGCAAAACAGATCGATCTTCCGGCGTACCGGTGGCGTGCAGCCCTCAGTTGCGCAGCCGCGGCCGGATCGGGGGAAGCCGCTCTGGAGGCGGCCTCAGCAATCGCGGTAAAGTCAAAAACCGATCGTGCGGACCTGGAGACTGCGGTAGTGCATGCCTGGGCGCTGTCGGACCCCGCTTCGCTCAGCCGCTCATTTGAGATGCCGGACGAGGCGGGCCGCCGGGACCTCCTGGCGCGTCAGTTCGGCACCGCGATCCCGTGGCTTTCAGTGACCGCAGTGCAGAATCCTGACAAGCCGCTTCCCGCCGGCCTTCTGACATTCGCCCCCGGCATGCACTGGCCATTCCGGGCCATTGAAGCACGCGAGGAGACTTTCCGTTTTTTTGAAGGGCACGCGAAGGAGCCCGGTTACGAAGATGCCATCGAACGATTCGCGACAGCCGCCGCCCGCTATGCACCTGAGCGCGCCGCCGCCCTGCAACGGCTGGCTGCGCGACCGGGACCCCGTGAGCAATAGATTCCCGGCCGCCTCAACGGCAAACTCGCAGAATCATTGCGCATCGCGCCGGCAGATACACCCTGATCTCCAAACCTCCATGTCCGGCGGGCACCGCGTGAAACCGTTGCCCCGGCGACAGCCGCGCCAGCCCGGCGAAACGTTTCTCATCTGTATCCAGCACCAGTTCCCAGGTGCCGGGGAAGCAGGGCACGGCGTAATCTGTGACGCTTTCCGAAGGACTGAGATTGGCCAGGATCATGAAGTCCCCTCGATGAAACACGAGCCGGTGCCCGCTGACATGGCTGTGCAGATGCTGCGGCGCATCGCGCAAAAACTCCGGATGTCCCAGCAGATTCATTAGCGCAGCGTCGAAATCACCCAGCGCATGGTATTTCAGATCCGGATTTTCACGCAGCGACCACTGACGCCGCGCATAGTGACACGACCAGCCATTCCCCTCCCGCGGAAAATCGATCCACTCGGGATGCCCAAATTCGTTGCCGATGAAATTGAGATAACCATGCCCGGCAGTGCCGAGCGTGAGAACGCGAGCAATCTTCCATAACGCCACCCCGCGGTCGACCACAGGACTCGAAGTGTGCAACTGCATGTCCGTGTAGATCGCCGAGTCCAGCAGCCGGAAGATGAAAGTCTTGCCACCCACGATCGCCTGATCGTGGCTTTCCACATAGGCGATCACTTTCTCCTCCGCCCGGCGGGTGGTGAGTTCGTGATAGAGATGCTCCACATTCCAGTCCTCATCCCTCTCTTTGGAAGCGAGCCGCGCCCAGATATCCGGAATCCCCATGGCCAGGCGATAGTCGAATCCCGAGCCCCCCTCCTCCGCGGAGGCACCGAGCCCCGGCATGCCGGATACATCCTCCGCGATGGTGAAGGCTCGCGGGGCGACACTGTGGATCACTTCATTGGCCAGGGCCAGATAAGTGAGGGCGTCCTCGTCCACGCCGTAGTGAAAGTAGTCATCGTAGCCGGTGAAGGCTTTTCCCAGGCCATGATCATCGTAAATCATGGAAGTGACTCCATCGAAACGGTATCCATCGAGGTGATACTCCTCCGTCCAGTAGCGGCAGTTGGAGAGGAGAAAGTGGAGCACCGCCGGCTTGCTGTAGTCAAAGCACCGGCTATCCCAGGCAGGATGCTGTCCGCGGTGGCCTTCGTGAAAATATTGATAGGGTGTTCCATCGAACATGCCGATGCCTTCCACCTCATTCTTCACTGAATGCGAGTGAACGAGGTCGATGATCACTGACAGTCCCATGCCGTGCGCCGCATCGACGAGGGCCTTGAATTCCTCAGGGGTTCCGAATCTCGACGACGGCGCAAAGAAGCTGCTGACGTGGTAGCCGAACGACCCGTAATACGGATGCTCCAGCACTCCCATCAATTGTACGGTATTGTATCCAGCCTCCACAATCCGCGGCAGGACACGATCCTTGAATTCCATATATGTCCCCACCTTCGCCTCCTCCTGCGCCATCCCGGCGTGTGCTTCATAGATCAGAGGCGGGCGCGACGAGTCCGGACGCGAATGCTGCCAGGTCCATTCCGGAGATTCCCACACCTGGGCGGAAAAGATGAGCGTATGGGGGTCCTGCACCACCCGCCGGGCCCACGCCGGGATGCGATCCCCGCTGCCACCGTTCCAGCGCATGGAGAGGCGATAGTGCATGCCGTGCCTGAGAACTCCGGCCGGCAGCCGCAGTTCCCAGTCGCCGTGTTCGTTGAGATGGCGGGCGGCAAATGCCGGCTGCTCCCGCCAGTCAGAATGATCCCCCTTCAAAAAGATCGCCGTCGCATTGGGAGCCCATTCGCGAAAAACCCATCCCTCCGCTGTCCGGTGCAGCCCGTAGTAAAAATGCCCGGAGGCAAACTCCGTCAGCGACCGGGTTCCGCCGGTAAGCCGCCGGCGCATCGCCGCCGTTTTCGCCGCCCGGCGGTCAAGGTCGGGCAGATACGGCTCCAGCCACGGGTCGTCGCGGAGGGAGGGGAGTCTGGCGAGAGCTATCGAAGACATGGCTCATTATAAGAACGGATGTGGGCGCTCTGCACTGGAAAAGGACAGCCATCCTGCAGCCTTGAATTCCCGCGCCTCCACCGCGTAGGTTGCCAAAGCGGTATTCCCGGGCAATTTGCAGGCAATGAACC
>DATAIE010001061.1:0-1544 GCA_036262875.1 Verrucomicrobiales bacterium | reverse complement strand
TGTGCGGCGTGCGACAATCCCGTTCTGATGGAAAACGGAAACCGGAAACACCCCTATGCGAAGCGCATTCCGGGGCTGAGCCACCGCGCCCGCGTCGCATGGGATGTCCTTTTGAAACCCAGCTATCAGTGCATGTACTGCAGCACCCGCTGCCGCAGCAAAAAGACCTGGGAGTCGGGGGCCGCCCATCCCGGAAATCCCGGCGCACCCCTCTTTTCACATCAGGCCAAACATACCCCGTCAGAAACATTCCCGGAATCCGTCTTCGGCGGGATCCTTGGAGAGGAAGGGAAAGTGGACGGGACGTTCCGTGCGCCTGAGGATTTGCCGGTCGCCGAAAATCAGGCGGTCGTGGAGCGGGTGGTCACTCCGTCTTTTTCGGCGGCGACGGTTTTTCCCGGTGCCCGTACGCTGCCCGTGGCGGTCATTCCACCGCCAGGCCCGCCATCCCCCCCGGTCTCTTTTCCCCCCTCCCCTGCGGAGCCGCTTCAGAAGGAAATCATCGACGAACCCGCCGCCCCCCCTGCATCGCCTCCCGGCGCTCCCTCCGCCGAGCCCCTCCCGTGGGCTGTGCCGACTCCCACTGTCTCCACACCAGCTATCGTTCCAAACATGAACCGCTCATCCCACGACCATCCCGGGGCCAATCCTTTTCTGGCTGCGGCGGCCGCGATGCCTCCGCCTCCAAGCCCGGCGCTGCCTCCCATTCCCTCCGCCGTGGCGCGCGCTCAGACGGTACCGACGCCGCCGTTCCACCAGGAGTTTCCCTTCACCGCCAGTCCGGCCCCGGCCTCCGAAGGCCCGCCTCCCTGGACTTTGCCCTCCCCCTCCGCCTCTGAAGCGACTGTATCCCCGGTCACCGCTCCGGTGCGCCTTCCTGCGGCGATCACCGCCCCGGTTCTCCTCCGGTCTGCTGCTGCACACGGTGCGCCGCAAAACCAGCCTCATTCCGTCGATCTGCTGAAAGACGTGATCCAGTCCCTGGAAGAGGGACATCGCGCCATGACAGATGCCTTCCAAAGCCTCATCGGAAAACTCCAGTCGCGCCTGTCGACGGTTGTTCCGGCGGCTCCTCCGCCCATGGTCACGGCTCCGGTTCCGGTCATTACGGCTCCGGTTCCCGTCATTTCCCATGCAGTGCCTGAGGTGACTGCTCCCGTACCGGTATTCACGATGCCTGTGCCCGTAGCGACCGCGCCTGTTCCCGATTTCAGGTCATTGCATGAGACAACGGCTGCCGCGCCGGCACCCGTCGTTCCCGCTCCGGTGCCTGTTTTTGCTCCCGGCCCGTCCAGCGAAGAAGCGCTTCGTCCGCCGATGCCTCCTGCGGTTCCTGCCCCTCCTCCACCGCCCGCGGAAATTTTTGCACCGGCCGCTCCCCGCAGAAAATTTGCGCGTCCGGCGGGCATGGCAGCGCAGCAGTTGAACAACACGCTCAACGAAGTTTTCGACGCGCCCGCTTCCTCTTATCCTGCGCCGTCTCCCATCGATCACCACTCCCCGAACGGAAACGGAACCTATCCTCCCGTCTCAGAGCCGCAGCC
>DATAIE010001060.1:0-4409 GCA_036262875.1 Verrucomicrobiales bacterium | reverse complement strand
CACCGGAGTAAGCCCGCCCGCGCGCCCCTGGATTCGTGTGACCTGCGAAAAGGAACTCATCAAAGCCACTGCGCTGTTTTGCACGGGGTCGGCGCGCTGCCAGTTCAAACCAGGTCAGGACGACCTCTTCTCCGGCATCGCCGCCGCCGGCGACGCGAACATTCTGGAAGGCACCGTGCGGGCCCGCGGAGAGAACGCACGAACGCTGCACTATGCCCCCGCGGGAGGAGATGCTCTCTACGAACTGGATGCCGATATGAATTTGTTGCCGGTGAATGATCCGGAGGCGCTGCGGTTTCACCGGGAAAACACCGCGATTCCCGCGGGCGTACTCACCGTGGACACCGCCTCCGTTATTTACACCGACGATTCGGGCAGGCGCTGGCGACTGCCGAAGGGCGATCCTTCCTTCGACCGTGATGCCGCAGGGGGACCGGCCCGCGTTTGCCGCGAGGTCTGTACGGAACGCGATCTCTTCAACGCGCACGGCACCTTTTACGAGTTGCCTGCGGAAAATGCAGGCGGCTTTGCAAAGGTGCGCCCGGTCTGCACGCACAACCGCCGCATTCACGACTACTGCTCCTGGCGGGGACTGCTCATTCTGTCAGGCATTACCGCCTCTGCGCCCGCCGGATCTCACGTCATCCGCAGCGCCGACGGAAAAGCGGCCGTCTGGGCCGGAGCCGTGGATGATTTGTGGAAGTTCGGTCCTCCCCGCGGAACCGGCGGCGCATGGAACGACACCGCCGTCAGAAAGGGAGTGCCCAGCGATCCCTGCCTTCTCTGGGGCTTCTGGCGCCGGACCGTAACTCTGAGTCACACATCCCGTGAAGCCGTGAGCGTGCGGGTGGAGATGGACCTCACGGGGGACGGACAGTGGGTGGAATGGAAAACGTTAACGGTCCCTGCAGGCAAAACCGTTTCCGAACTCATTCCCTGGGAGGTCCAGGCCCGATGGGTGCGCTTCACGCCGGACACGGACTGCACCGCGACGGCAAAACTTACGTTCGAATGATCTCCCCGGACGGTGACCCGCAGCCACCCGTCGCCAGGATTTTCCTGGACACTCCCGTGCGGGCGCTTCTATAACTGATGGCCTTGTGGCTGCCCCCCTTGCAGCAACGGCCACTGCCATTCCCAACACCCCAATTCATTCAAGAAAATGTCCAACACCTACCCCAAACTTCACAACGCCATGTGGCCTGGTCTCGTCGGCAAAGGCAGCCCTGGCGCGGAACCGTTCATCGATCTCGACACCATGCTCGACATGACGGCGAAGGCGGAGGTGAACGGCACCAAGTTCGACGGAGTCGATCTATTCCTCTTCGATCCGCACACAAACATCGACATTTCAGAGGACGACCTGAAGGCGATGGCTGACAAGATCGCCGCCAAAGGTCTGGCCGTGGGTTCCCTCGTGGCACCGGTCTGGCCCGGCACGGTGGGGGACACCGCCTTTGGCGGACCGGAGGCGCAGGAGAAATTCGTGCTCGCCGTGAAAAAGGCCTGCCGCATTGCCAAACTGCTCAATGCCCACGGCGTGCGGAAATACGGCGTCATCCGCATCGACAGTGCAGGTGGACCGTCCGGCTGGGCGGAGGACCCGGCGGGCAACACTCAGAAAATCGCCGCCACCTTCCGCGAAGCGGGCAAGGTCGCCCAGGACAATGGCGAGCGCCTCGCGGCGGAGGGCGAAATCTGCTGGGGCGGCATGCATTCATGGAAGCACATGCTGGCCACGCTGGAGGCTACCGGGATGCCCGGCACCGTGGGATTCCAGGCGGACCTCGCGCACACCTATCTCTACCTTCTCGGCTACAATGCCCCGGAGCATGCCCTCCTCAAGGAAGGCTACAGCCCCGCGGAACTCGATGCCGCTTATGCCACCATGACCGACGCCCTCCGTCCGTGGACCCTCGACTTCCATGTCGCGCAGAATGACGGTTCCGTCCACGGCTCCGGCAGCCACGATAAAACCGGCCGCCACTGCCAGGCCGACGACCCCAACGGCAAACTCGATATCACCAAAGCCTCCGGATACTGGCTGAAGGATGCGGCCTCCCGCGGCATCAAACACATCTGCTGGGACGGCTGCATGTTCCCCAATGCGGTGCTGATGCAGCAGTCCACCTGGAATACCATCCTCGGTGCCATGATCAAAGTGCGCGACGCGCACGGCTGGAATTGATCTGCCTCCCGTTCCACTCTGTGCCGTACCGCGGGAAGCGGTGCGGCACGGAGAGAACTTACGCGCCGGCGAAACGAAACAGAAGCCGCACGAAGTTGCCCTGAGTGCGGTTGATGACCGTGCCCTTGTCATCGCTGGTCACCCGGTCGCCTTTGATCAGGTATTCCTGTCCGTCTCCGTGTGCGCCGATGCGATGACGGCGAAGAACCCAAATGATGGGAGCCATGCAGGCGGCAATGCCCAAAGGCAGGATCACAATCCATTTCTTGTCGCTGTTCCATCGAATAATGTCGGACTCAAGATAGATTTGGTTCGTTTCCGGGAGATTCCAGAGCTTCACTTTGCTTCCCGGTTCGGCAGCACTCCAGTTTTCGGCGGATAGGTAATCGGCAATTTTCGCCTCTTGAGCGGTGGAAGCTCCTTGAGGCATGAAGCTTACGGTGATGTATTTATCTTTGTCGGTGCCGGACTTCCCTTCCCTTGTGATCACAGTCCCCTCGATCCGCCGGGCTTCCTGTGCCATGCGGCTGCCTGTCCTCCAGTCACGTACGATCCACCAGGCAAAGCAAGCCATGAGAACCGCCAGGAGGTAGGTCAGGCGCCCCGAGGGGCTTCTCCATGAGAAAAACCCGCCTCCGGTACGGGTACGTGCGGCCACGATTGCCTTGCGCATTTTTGCCATCGCCGGATGACGGTCGAGCTCAACGACCGGCACGCTGATGCAGCGATTCCCGGAGGCATCGCTTACATTGAGTTCCACCCGTTCGACGTCGTGTGCTGCGTCACCCGTGAGCAAAGGTGCCTCCAGGACCGCGAGAGCAAGGGTCTGCAAGAACTTCGCTTTTTGAGGCGTCAGACGGCCCATTTCGTCGTCCGACGGGGTGTCGGCAGCGGAATGGAGACGGCTCTGTTTCACGAGGCCGTCCGGATGGACAATGGTCGCCAGCCAGCCGAGTTTGGGGGAACTCCAGGTCCAGGTGATTTCAGGGGCGTGAGAGGATTCGGTCGTCATGGCGGTCAACGGGCGGAAAATCCGGCTGCCGACCGGACCTCCCTCCACAGACCTGTTCGCTTTCCACTTCTCCGGTTTTACGAAAAAATCATTTCTCTTTCGATTTGTCCGCGAGAGCGGCGGCCTTCTTGTCTTCGTCCTTCCCCATGACGGCCCCCACCAGCTTTGCCGTGCCGTCCGGAGCGATGGAGGCCACCACGAGACAGGAATGGGTCACCGGTTTGTCGCCCTTGGAACTGTCGCTGCCTGAAACCCGGAAGATGATCGCGTAGGGGTGGAAGACCTCGCCCTTCAGAACCCCGCGCCACTCGACCAGTTCACCGCTCACGGAGGGAAACTCCCACGCGCATTCTTTCGGAAGCATCTCCAGAAAACCGTTCAACTCCGTCACCGTCTTTCCCTTCCGGAGTTTCAACCAACTGCGCAGGTCACCGCCAAGGTGGATCAACTCGAACCCCGCGTATCCCGGACAGATGTTGGAAAAATAGTCGATCTGCGCATCCTTGTCAGACTCGGAATCCGTGACACCCACTGCGTGTTTGCCACTCAAACTCGAAAAGGCGGACACGACACGGTCACCCGCCCGCAAAGGGGCGGCGGAGGACACTGCGAAAGCGATCAGGACGGCGGCAAAGAGGCGTGTTCTCATCTTCGGAATGTAGCTGACAACCATTCGTTGTCACTGTCTTTCCCGATGCCGCTCACTCACCCGTCCTCTGCGGCAGCACTTTTTCCCAGCGCGTGATTTGCCAGGCAAAAAGATACTCCCCCCGTTTTCCAAGGTCATACCATGAAACGGCCACGGGTCCCTTCCCGCCGTGGCGGTTGATAATCTCCACCAAAGCCTTCTCCGTCGCAGCACTGGTTGGCAACCCGTACTTTTGAACCTCGTCGTTGAGCGCCCAGAGCTTCGCTCCGTTGAATTCATAAACCCACAGAGGACGGTCCGCCGCCTCGATGCTTCCCGGCCGCCGGCGGGTGGCGTAGAGCGCGAGCCCGTCAAAAGACCAGCGCAGGTCGCCGGTGACCTTGTCTTTTTCCGTGCAGTCCACGCGGTGGAAACATACCGGAGGACCTGCATCGGCCTGGGGCTCCGTGAAGAGCCATGCCTCCCGGTTGCCCGCCCGGCCCTTTTGGTAGAGCACGATGCCGTTCGCTCCCGCCGGCCCTCTGAGATACGTGAGCGACGGGCGGCGCATGAGATTCAAC
>DATAIE010001059.1:0-3114 GCA_036262875.1 Verrucomicrobiales bacterium | reverse complement strand
TTTACAAACTACGCCCTTACCGGATACGGCCTCGCCACGGGCACCGCAGGGCAGTTCACACCGGGGATCAATGTGGCGGCGGGCACACAGATCAACCCGACGGCGCAAAGCTGGCTGGCCGACACCTGGGTGCGGGGCACTCCCCTTTCGCTCAGCCCGGTCCTCCAGCAGGAAAATGTGCGCACGCCGGTGAATCTGAGCCTGAACGCTGCGGGTATTCAGGATTCTTTTGTGAGTGGTCCGCTGCCGGTGCGCGGGGATCTCGTGATAGGAGCGGGCGCCACCATTACCACGGATGCGAGAGCCAGTGTCACACTGAGCGGCCATACCGCTGAGATCCTTGGAAAGGTGTATGCACCGGGCGGCAGCATTTCTGTTAGCGGATCGGGCCGTTCGGACACCGTGTTTCAGGGCGTCGGACGGACGGATATTGCGCTCACCACCGTCCACACCGGACCGGAAAGCGTGCTTTCCACGGCGGGCAAAGTCGTGCTGACGCCGGATCCGCGCGGCAACCGCACCGGCAGCGTGCTCGCCGGCGGCACCATCAGCATGTCCGGCAACATCGCGGCGGAAAAGGGTTCCGTGATCGATGTCTCCGGTGCGACGGGAGAACTGGATGTGGCACCCGCCGCCATCTATAACAGCGGTCTCAGCAATGGTTCCCTCCAGGGCGCGGAAGTGGTACGGACCCGCATCGACAGCAATGCAGGCACGATCAATCTCAACGGCGCTCAACAGTTGATCGTCGATGCCACCCTGCGCGGCAACGCCGGGGGACCGGGAACACTCGGCGGTACTCTGAACTATTCCTCGGGAGTCTTTTTTGTTTCCGCCAGCGCCCCCAATGCGCTCACGCCGACAACGAAGGTGACGCAAAGCGGGCGGCTGATTCCCGAAGGCGGGGCGGTCATTGGACAGCCCGTTCCGGCCGCAGATGGCACGCCGCTTCCCGGCATGGGCTACTTTACCGCGGACACTTTCAGCGGCAGCGGGCTCGCCGCACTGTCCCTGAACGGCTCGGTATTTTTCGACGGACCGGTTTCGCTCAGTGCCGCGCGCAGCCTTTCGGTCGCTTCCGCGGGCGTGATTCGCGCAAACGACGCCGTCACCCTCAGCGCCCCGGCGGTCGCTCTGGGACAACGGTTCCTCGCGCCCAAGCTGGCGGAGGAACTGCTCAACTACTCGCCCTTCCTCGATGCCGGCGGCAAATTCTACTTCCCCCCCGCCACGGGCACCGGCAGTCTTACGGTGAATGCGAAGCTCATCGATGTCGGAAATCTCTCCCTTCAGGGGATCGGCTCTGCGAACCTCAATGCAGAGAACGGCGACATTCGCGGCAATGGAACCCTCGATATTGCCGGCACTCTCGCGCTGCGTGCGGGACAGATTTATCCCACCACCGGAATCGCCTTCACGATAGCCGCCTATGACTATCAAAGCGGCGGCTCTACCCTGCCGGGGACGGTCACCATCAGCGGCGGCGGCCAGCGGCAGTTGCCTTACTCGGCGGGCGGCACGCTGAATGTTTATGCCTCCAGCATCCATCAAAACGGGGTGCTGCGCGCACCCGCCGGCACCATCAATCTCGGCTGGGACGGAACGGGGACCGCTCCGAAAGACGCCATTACCAATCAGGCGGTGCCGGTCACCACTCAGCTTACCCTCGGCTCCTCCAGTATCACTTCCGTGTCCTCCGTCGATCCCGTCACCGGGGCCCAGGTGGTGTTGCCGTATGGATTGAATCCTGGCGGCACAGCGTGGATCGATCCTTCGGGTCTCGATATCACGCGGACCGGTCCTCCCGCCAAGAGCATCAATCTCTCCGGTGTGAACGTGGATGTGCAGGAGGGCAGTGCCCTCGATATTCGCGGCGGCGGCGATCTCTACGCCTACCGCTGGATTCTGGGAAATGGCGGCTCGCGCGATGTTCTCAATACCACAACAAGCTTCGCCGTCATTCCGGGATATGCGGCGGAATACGCTCCCTACGCGGCATTCAATCCGGCGGCCACCAGTCTTGGCGGTGATCCGGGCTACGTGAACAACACCCTGACGCCGGGAGACCGGATTTATCTCAACGGAAGCAATGGTCTGCCAGCCGGTGTTTACACGCTCCTGCCCGCACACTACGCTCTGCTGCCGGGAGCCTTCCTGGTGACGCCCAGGTCCGGCACGCCTGCGGGCTCGATCACACAGCCTGACAAGGCAAGCCTCGTCGCGGGCTACCGCTTCAATCAGGCGGCCCCCGGGGGCGAAAACGTGCTGATGACGAATTTTGAAGTCGCGTCTTCCGCCGTCGTGAGGAAGCGCTCGCAGTACGAAGACTACCTGGCCAACGCCTTTTTCAAGCAGGTGGCGGTGAACACGGAAAGCGCAGTGCCGCGTCTTCCGGTGGACGCCGGCCGTCTCCTGCTGCAGGCAGCCCAGCAGATTGCCTACAGCGGCACGCTGAAGGCCTCGACGCCGCAGGGCGTGACGGGTGCCCGTGGCGGACTGGTGGATATCAGCAGCCCGGTGGACATCCTGGTGGCCAGCCCCGGAGCGGCCAGCACGCCCGGCACCCTGACATTGAGTTCCGCCGACCTCAGCGCCTTCAATGCGCAGAGCCTGTTGATCGGCGGGGTCCGTCAAACCGGCCCTAACGGAACACAGGTGAGCGTGACATCGAACAGTGTCACCGTGGACAACGCCGACGCCCCGCTGACCGGCCAGGACATTATTCTCGTTTCCAACGGGAGCCTAACCATCGCTCCGGACGCGAAGATCACGCAGAGCGGAACCGGAACGGCGGAAACGCTGGTCTTCGGGAACGCCGCTGTTCCCGGGAGCGGAAACGGCACCATGCTTCGACTCAGTGGCGACCCTGCGGCCGGCGTCGTACGCAACGGAATCACCAATGCCTCCGGCCCGGTCCTGACCATCGGCGCGAATGCCGGTCTGACCGGAACCAGTCTGACGCTGGATTCCACTGCTGCTCTCACTCTTGATCCCGCGGCGAATCTTTTGAGCAATGCCATCAGCATCAACAGCGGACGGATCAGTCTGGCTCTGGACAATCCCGGCACACTCCAGCCGAACAGCGGGCTTGTTCTTTCCGGGGGCGCGCTCAGC
>DATAIE010001058.1:0-2654 GCA_036262875.1 Verrucomicrobiales bacterium | reverse complement strand
AAACTCCCCCATTTCCCCAGAAAGGTCACTGACAATGCTGACAATGGGCGGAATGCACGGTCGGAGAGCCCCGTTTACTCCCCGTTGATTGTAACAGAATTAAAGGCAAGTGGATGAATTGTATACATTTCCATGGCCGCGCCGCCTGCGGGACCGGTCACCGACACCGTCACCCAGCCGTGGGATTCCAGCACGGCGAGGGCGGCTTCCACGCTTTGGCGGTTCTTCAGGCCGCTCCACTGGGGGCGGTAGACCTGGCGGGAGGTGAAGGCGGATGGGAGGGAGCCGTCTTTGACGCGGGAGAGGATGCTGCGGGCGGTGAGGATGGTCTGGGCGTCCCCGGCATCGAAGATGCGGCGGGCGTGGGTGGTGAGAACGCGGACCCATGCGATGGCGCGCTGGAGCGCAGGGAGGCCCACGGAGGCGGTGCCTTGATCGATGAGGTGGAAGAGGAGGGCCAGCCCGGCCACCAGCTTCGGATACTTGCCGCAGGCGGCCTCCATGGCGGGACAGGTGGCTCCGGCGGCGCGGGCGGTCTCGTGGTTTTCCTCTGACCAGTCCATGAAGGCGAGGCGCGCCTCGCGATCGAAGCGCAGGCACGGCGGAACGCCCTCCGCCGCGTCCCCCTCCCCGCCCGCGAGCTGCGCGGCATCGAGGGAATCGAGGCGCTGGAAGACATCGTGCGCGGTCTGGCGGGCGGCGGAGTCCGGCCACCGGTCGATGAAGCGCCATCCGGCGGTATCGTCAGGCCAGACGGCGAGCTGGAAGCGCTGGGTGAAGCCATCGTCCACGGCCCCGTTGTCGGTATTGAAGAGGTGACGGCGGAGGACATCCGGCTGGATGCCGCCGAGCAGGCCGAGGCACACGTGGGGCGCGCCCATGCACATGCCGCGGCCCACGCGGTCCAGTTGATAGCCGCCCTTCCCCGACCATCCGGTGAGGTAGAGGCTGCGCAGCGCTTCATTGCCCGGGCGGTCGAGGAGCTGGAGGAGGCCGGACATTTCATCGGCCACGAGAAGGAGGCCGTTGGGGTTTTGGCGGAGGAGTTCCACGAGGGACTCAGGGCTGGTGTCCGTGGCGGTGTAGCGGCGCAGCACGGGGGCCCCGTCGCCGGATTCGTGGAGCGCGGTCATGTCCGGCGCATTCCCGCGGCGCAGAGCTTTGCGGGCCTCCATGAGGCTCACCTCGCGCTGGAGCCTCGCGAGCGCGGCGGCATCGCGGGAGTGGCGCAGGGCGGCCGCGTGGGCTTCGTCGGCGGCGGCCTCCAGCGCGCGCAGGGGACGGAGGGCCTCCGTCATGGCGGGGGACTTCATCATGGACGGACGCCCGATCATGAGGGCCCAGAGATTCCCGTATTCATACCAGTCATCGCAGCCCTTGGGGTGAATGCCGAGCTTCCTTCCGAGCACGCTCCCGGCGGCGGCGAGCGCGGCCACGGCGGGGAACTCCAGCGGGCAGCGGATGCGGTCGGTGATGTCCATGAGCCAGGGGCGGAAGGCGTCCGGCAGCATCCCCGCAGTCACCGGCAGCACGGGGGTGAGGCCGCACGGCAGGGGGCGCGGCTCCGGCGGCGGGAGGTCGTCCTCCGGCGCTTCCGGGGACTCCGCATGGAGCTTTTCCAGAGCGCGCTGACAGGCGGCGGGATGGGTGATTTCGGGATCGTAGAGTTCGATGTTCATGTGTAGTGTGAATAACCGCTGAAAATCAGAAAGTGACCATTTGTAGCCAGTAGGGATCGTCCGGCGGCAGCTTGCGGAGGGCCTCGCCCAGGTCCTTCAGCCCGGCGGGCAGGCGGAGAGAGTCCACGGTGCAGCCGCGGGCGCGCAGGGGCATGATCCACTCCGCGGCGGCGGTCTGTCCGCTGCTGTCGGCATCCGGGATGATGCGGATGCGGCGGCCCGCGAGGGCGGCGAGTTCAGCTTTGCGAAACCGGCTCCCGGCGCTCACTGCGGCCACCACGGCCACCGGATGCAGGCGTCCCGCGAGCTCATCCGCGCGCAGCACGGTCTCCGCGGCTTCCAGCACGCTCACCGCGCCCTCCGTGAGGAGCACCGGCACGGAGGGATCCCCCAGCCCGCCGGGAATGAGAAAGCCGCCCTCGCTGCCCGGGAGGTTCAGGGCCTTCACCGGGTCCCCGTCCGGGCGCGGCAGCAGCCCGCCGTCCATGCGCCGCACCTGGGCGAACGTGCCCTGACGGATCACAAAACAGGCGTGTCCCTTCCACCGGCAGCGCCGCAGCAGCCCGTGCGTGTGCATGAGCGCCAGCGCCTCCATGGAGAGACCCCGCAGCGCGGAGAGCGTCTCCATTTCCTCCTCCGGAATACACTCGAATACAGGCCACTGCGCACGCTTCTGCTCACCTGTCAGGCCGGAGCCCCGGGCCGGGGCGGGGCGGCCCCTTTCCCTCAGCAGATACCCGGCGGCGGAGCGGCTGCGCCCGGCGTCCGCCAGCTTGTGCCGCAGTTCCCTCCCGGACCATGGCGGGAGGCAGGCTTCATTCCATGCCTCCAGCAGCCGCAGGGCTGTCTCCGGCTCCAGATCGAATCCCTTCACCATCGCCACCGCGGCTCGGAAGGTGGCGGCGTGTCCCCCGCTGCCGGAGACGGCGGGAGGGAGGGCGGAGAGGTAGCGGCGGGCGCGGGAGAGGATGGAGT
>DATAIE010001057.1:0-11935 GCA_036262875.1 Verrucomicrobiales bacterium | reverse complement strand
CGAAGTTGGCGTCCTTCCAGTATTCACCGCGCTTTTGCTGCGCCTGCCGCATAAGGGTCTGGGTGTCTTCGAGGATCGCATTGAACAGCCGTGCCTGCCGCGAATTCTCATCCTGTGGCCTTATGCCGGTCATGGGCTGCGGCACTGCCCACGGGATGTTGGTCTCGTACCAAACAAAAGGAGCCAGTGTATAGAGCAGGAATTGCTCCGGTCTTTCTTCACGAATCGTTTGCCCGCCGCGAAGACGCATGGCGATGCCTTTTGCAGCCTCACGGTCAATTTCCTCCTTTGTGAATTCCCGTATCCCGCCGGGAGCGCCTCCTCCCTCGCCGGTGTAATTTACGATGTGCCGGCCAGCGTTGCGGATCACCACGGCGCGCGGAGAGATCATGGCCAAAAGTTCCGCGGCGCCGAATTCTTTCAGGAGACCAAAGACGGTGAGATCGATCGGCTCCCGCCATTGTTCCTCCATGGGACCGAAGGAGCCTTCGAGCCCGGTGCTCTCAATCCGTGGATCAAGTGCCGCCGCCAGCAACGCGATCAGTCCTCCATCGCCGGTGCCGATGATGCCGACTTTTCGTTTGGGATCCTCCGCGCAAAGCCAGTCGACAGCGGCAAGAACTTTCTGCACTTCATAGCCCACGAGCGTCCGGCCCATTTCGAATCCCGCGCGCCACAGTACTTCCCGCTGCGAGTACATCGGCTGGCGGCCGCCCGGCATGAGCGGTCCGGGCCGGCGCGAAGGGAGGGTCATGGCAATGACCGGATGACCGATGCCTCCCAGTCGATTGGCCCATTGCGTTTCAGGGGGGATTCCCTTTTCCATTCCGAACGATTGTTCCGCGGTGAACCCGCAATCCGGAATCACGATGAAGGCGGTTTTCTCCGAAGAGCCATCGGTTAGCAAGCCCTCCGCTTTCAGGGCGCGAAAGACCGCCCACTCGACCCGAGAGATGACAGTGCCCGTCTCCATGCGTGCCGCGATTTCCCGGCTCCCGCCGTCGGCGAAGAGGTCTTTCACGCTCAGGCCCGGTGTTTGCAAAAGCATCTCCGGTTTGCTCCTCGTGTCCACTATTCCGAGCAGTTGCCGCAGGCGGATCCGTTTCTGTTCAATGCTCTTTTCCCAGGCTTCCGGTGAGGTGGCATCCAGTTTCCACAACGACTCTCTCGCTTTCGTCACCTCGCCGGTTTCCCGTTCGAGAAACCGGTGAATGCCCTGCACCATTTTTGCGGCGAGGTCGCCTTCCTCTGTCAGCGGCTGCGTGCCAGGCAGCGGCTCTGCGCCGGAGTTCGGCAAACAGCAGACGACGAATAAGAAGAATGTCAGGCGGGCACACATGCCGGCCAATATGGCTTCCTGGATTTCCCCGGGAAGGGCCGGCTGCTACGTGTCCGGGGTCAAACCCTTCGCAGGACGATGCTGCCGAGAGCGCAGGCGAGAGCAAGGAAATAGCACCAGGGCTCCACGCTCTGTCTCGTCTCCACCGGGTGGATATTAGCCTTCACGGTCGGGGCCGTGAATTCCGGAGCGGTTGCCAGAGCGGGCGGCACCGTCTGTCCCAGCCGGTATTCCCCCGGAGATGGACGGTTGTAGTGCAGCACTTTGATTTTGTTGTTCTCGATATCGCGCAGACGGACGGTGAGCTTTTGTTTTTGGCTGAGAGGAACAGATGCGGTGTAACGGCCCAGGCCGGCTTCGTTCACCATGACGGGGAGTTCCGCGCCGTTCTCGTCCACGGCTTTCGCGTCCCACTTGACGTTGTTCACCGGATTCCCGTCCACTTCACGGCGGCGGATGTCGAAAGTCCAGTCATCGTTGACCACCATGCTGCGTACCTCCATGCCCTGCACATTCTTCGGGCGCAGAATGGAGCGCAACACCTGCGCCCAGAACTTCCCGCAGCCGTCCCACGCCAGCCATTCACCGCCCCACTTTTCAGTCAGGTCCGAAGTGAAGGAAAGCCCCTGCCCGAGGCCGAACCGCCCGATGGCGAGCAGCGGATCGCCGGTCTCCGCGGAGAGGATCGTTTGAGTCACCGGCTTGGCCTCGGTCATCACATAGCCGAGAGAGGAGGGCAGCTTGTCCTTGTAGCCTGCGAGCATGGGATGCTCCGAGGTGACCACCGGTGCGTAGACGTCCTCTTTGATGGCGCTCTTGCTGGCCTGCATGGTTTCCCGGGTAAAAATCTGCGGCACACTCGCCGGGTCCTGAGCGGAATAAAAACGGCCTTTGCCGATCTCCGCGATGCTTTGCAGCAAATCGCCCGCCGCACCGTCGCCGAGTGCCACGGTGGAGACCGTTACCCCGCTGTCCGCCAGCGCCTGCGTGAGTTCTGCAAAGCCGCGGTCCTCCGTCTGTCCATCCGTCAGACAAATCATGTGCTTCACTTTTGCCGAGCAGTTGTCGAGGAGTTGCTTCGCCTGCTGCATGGCCGGATACATGTCCGTCCCGCCGCCCTCCGCGATGGTATCGATAGCCGCCTGAATGCCATCCTTCTCCGAGGCGCGGCGCATGTCGCTGATCAGATAGGGTTCGCTGTCGAAGGCGATCACCGCCACCTGGTCCTGAGGGCCCAGCAACTCCACGCTCGCCTTTGCCGCCTGGCGGGCCATTTCGATCGGCAGGCCGGACATGGAGCCGGAGCGGTCAATGACGAGCACCATCGCGAGAGACGGTTTTTCCTTTTCCTTTTCAAAGCGGCTGACCAGCGGCAGCACTTCCTCCACGGGAGTCTTATAATAGCCGCCGAGACCGAAGGTGTTTTCGCTTCCCAGCATGGCGAGTCCGCCGCCGAAGTCCTGCACGTAACTCTTCACCAGTCCCATCTGACGCGTCGTCATGGAGGTGGCCGGAATGTCCGCCAGAATCACCGCATCAAACGACAGCAGGCCATCCATGCTGTCCGGCAGCCCGTTTTCACCGCGTACATCGACATCGAATTCCTGCTCCTGCAAGGCCCGCGAAAACCCGCGCATATCCTTCGGGGTCTTGTGAATCACCAGCACGCGGCTCTTGCCGGTGACCTCCACCGTGGCCGATGCCTGATTGTTCAGCGGGAAATGGTCTTTGTCAGGAATCAGTTCCGCCGTCCACAAACTGGAGCCGGTAACTGTCATCGGCACATCGAACTCCGTGGTGTTCTCTTTGTCCGGGCCCAGCTTGACCGCCTTCTCCGCGACTTTCACTCCCTGACTCAAAATACGGACGGTCCCGCCCATCTCCTGGTTGGCCGCCATCTTCACACGCAGACGCACGATTTCCCCTGCGTAGGCATTGGGCGAGTTGGGCTCCACGGAAACGATGGAGGCCTCCGGATCGGTCAGGCCGCTGAGCTTCTTCCACGTCACGTCCACGTTCTCGCGTTTCAGAGTCACCATTGCCGAGTCGATGCTGCCCTGGGTTTCCTGTCCATCGGTGAGAAGCACCAGCCGGCGGCTCTTGCCTGCGGGGAATGCGAGGCGGGTGGTGAGCACCGCGTCCGACAGACGCGTTGCCGAGCGAAATTCATCATCGGCGATTCCCTTTTGCCAGTCCTCCAGCTCCTTTGCGAGATCCTCCGTCTTTTTAAGCCGCACGCCGTTTCCGAAAGCGAACACCGTATAGGAATCCCCGCTGCCGAGTTGGGCGATCGCCGCATTCACTTCGTCCACGACGGCGCGGGCCGCCTTCAAGTCGACGCTCTGACTGACGTCCACCAGGAAAACCACATGCACGTCATCCACCTTTCGCATCCATCCCGGACGACAGAGAGCAAGCACCAGAAAAACGATTGCCAGAGCGCGCAATGCGAGTGATGCCACCATCAGCTTTTTCGGGCGATCCACCAGTGAGAACCAATAGCCGCCGGCCAGAGCCAGCAGGCCAAGAAGCCACCAAAGCGGCTGAAGATGCGTCAGTTGCATGAAGGGGAATGGGGAAGCGCGGAGATTTGTGCCAGCGCCTGCCGTGCCTGTCCAACGACATTTCTCCGCTCCTCCGTGTTCAAATGCGGGCTGGAACTCTTCGGAAACAGTTGGGGAATTTTGAAAAACCGGCCTCCACCACGGGATTCATGGTACGGGGCGGCAGCCGGGAAGAGGTCCAACATCAGCGTTTCCCGGGTCCTGACCGCTCCCGTTTCGACGCCAAAAGGGCGATGAGTGAGCAAAAGACGAGGGCACCCGCCAGGACCGTAAAGGGAAGCCACAGAGGGGATGTCACCCACCACCATGACCACTCGATTTTGCCGCAGAGTTTCAGGATCAGTAAACCGGCGAACACGACTCCGGTTCCCATCCAGGGCAGGGTCTTTGAAAAGTGGCTCATGGGGTATTCAGCGCCTCGTCCGCCCCGGTGGTAGGGTTTTCCCTCATAGATTATAGTGGACTTTCTTAAAGGAATTTGGTGAAATGAAATCAATTCCTCACTCTCTCCACATGATTCAAGTACTTTTGACGACCTGGTTCCTGCTGGCCGGCTGGATATTCCTCGGACTCCTCATGGCGGCAGCCTGCCGCCGGGTACCATCCTCCTGAACCCGCGAAACGGGGCTGCGCCGGCGGTCACGTCCCATGGGGCACGCGGAGCATGGCGACCATGACTCCCTGAATGACCAGTTCCCGCCCGGGAATGATGTCCGGATAGTTCGGATTTTCCGCCCTCAAACAGGGCCGCCCCCTCCGGATCATATACGTTTTGAGGGTGGTTTCGCCATCCACGAAGGCGGCCACCACATCGCCGGGACGGGGCTCGCGGGACTCCATGATTACAATATCTCCGTCCAGAATGGAGACGCCCGTCATCGAGTCACCGCGGACTTTCAACGCAAACGTCCGGGCGTTCCGGGGCAGTTGCAGGGTTTCGGCATCCACGGTGATGCAAACGCCCTCCTGCTGCTCTCCCTCCACGGGCAGGCCCGCCGGGATGTTGCCATAGAGCGGAATGGAAAGCAGCGGGCGGGCGGAATTCGCGAGCGTCTCCGCCAGCACCAGTCCCCGTGCTTTGCCGGGCTGAAGGACCACGGCCCCGTGGCGCTCCAGCATCGCGAGGTAGTGACGGGCTACACTTTTGCTCTTAAATCCCATCCCTTCCTGAATTTCGCGCTCCGTGGGTGCATGCCCATGTTGTGCCTGGAAGTTGCGGAGAAACTCCAGAACGGCGGCTTGTCGGTCAGAGAGCGCCTTTTTCATTTGGTCTAGACCAAATGGTCCACAATTCCGCTTCCGCTGCAAGTGGATTTCCGGTTCACTCCCCTCCGCCTCCACCGCCGATGAACCCGTCGCTGCCATCGGCACCGGGCCCGCCCCCTGCGGTGCGGCTGCCCCATCCGCCCCCGCTGGTGGTGCCGCTGGAGTCCCCGCCCGCCTGGACAACGGTGAGCTTCGCAAAGACGCGGTTACCGGTCGCAGGCACTTTCACGGTGACGGCAGTGAATCCGGGAGGCCCGGCGGCGGTGCTGACGGTGGCCGGCGGGAGGGCGGTCCAGACGCCCAGCAGGGAACCCGCCACATATTGCCATTCGGTTTGCAGGTCTGAACAGATCTCGATGCCGGGCACGAGGTCTACAGGAGGAGAGTTCGGAACATTGAATGTGAAAGCCCACTGCGCAGGGTAAGGAGCCGTTAGCATCGCAGAGGCAAACGTTCCGCCGCCGGGATTGCGGGGATGTGTGCCCAGCAGGGCCTCGACGCCGTTGGACAATCCATCGCCATCGGGGTCGGCGCGCAGGCCGCTGACGAGGTCATTGGAGATCTCCGCGGCGGTAAAATAGCCTGCCCGCCATTCAGCATAGCGCGGTCCGGGCCGCCAGATGACCTGGTCAAGTCCCGCCGAAAACAGCGGGCCGTTTTCAGACTGTGACCAGCGCACGGTGTGTGATCCGATGCCAATCCGCACGTTTTCGGTAAACCAAAGACCTCCATAGCTGGTTTCGATCACCTCCACGCTATCGACCAGAAAGGAGGTGCTGCCGCCGTCCGCGCGCCATTTGAAGGTGAGCATTCCAGGTCCGGTGAGGGTCGTTTCAATCCAGGAGGTCACTCCTGGCGGGACATCCGTCGCGGCGCGCGCGCAATCCACCCCATCGGCGCTGACGGCGAAGAGCCCGGCCTGACCCGTCCACGGGAGGGAGGGGCTCGTCGACCATGTAAGAGAAGGGGCATCGACGGCGACGGGGAGGGTAACTGAAGACGGCGTACCGATGTTCACCTTATCGAGCCGGAAGGTCGCCCCGGGGAGATGATCGGGCCCAGGAGACACGGTCCACTTCACGCGGTGCAGCCCGCTGCCCACCGGATGATTGGCGGGCAACCAAAAACCGGCTCCGTCCGCGAGCGGAGGGCCGAAGCCGTCATCCACGCCGCAGTAGGCGGCAAATCCGGCATTGTGATGCTGGAAGACGAGATTCCCCGGTCCGGTGATGCCGGCGAAAAGCTCGGCGGTTTGGCCGTCGTTCAGTGCGCCGGTTTCCAGAGCACCGCCCGCATCAAGCGCGACAACCGTTTGGCGGAACCAGAAGCCGCCGCCCGTGGCAATCACCGGAGAGGCGGGAATGTCGAATGCCGCAAAGAGCGGCGGAGACGCCTGAGCAGTCCACGTTACTTCGTCCAGCCGGATGCCATTGAATGCGGTGAGAAACCCCAGCGATTTTGAGTACGTCCAGCGGATCGTGTGGCTGCCTGCGTTGAGCGCGATGCCCACGGGCGTCCAGTCGGAATAGACACCGCCGGAGTCGCCGTTAAGCCACGTTGTTCCGTCGATGGATACTGAGGCATCGCTGGAGGTGGCCACGCTGGTCAGCCACCAGAAGCTGAGCGTGCCGGGTCCGGTCACGGTCGTTTCCAGCCAGCTCGTCTGGCCCTCGGTGATTTGTCCCGAGGCGGCGAGATCGACGCCGTCATGCGAAAATCCGGACATCGTGTAGCCGGCCCACGGCTCGTTGCCGCCAGTGGTGAACGTCAGGCCCGTGCCCTCCAGGGCTGGGGCCAGCGGGCCGGCGGTCGCGATTTCAACTCCGTCCACCCACGCGGCATCCTCACCCTCGGGACTGAAGCTGGTTTTTAAGTACTGCCACTGGAGCAGGTGGCGGCCATTGCCGGCCCGCGTGAGATGGCTGGACCATTCCGGCTGGCCTCCCAATTCGAATTCCAGGTTGCCGTCGTTGGAGAAGTTCAGCCGGTCCTGAGGCTCCGATGAAACCTTCCAGCGGAATCCGATCAGCGCGGGGCCGTCAGCAACGGCATTGAAGAACGACTGCCCGTTTTCCGGCGTGATGCCGCTGCGCAGGGCATCGATGCCATCGAATGTTACCTCCGGCTGGAAGAACCACGGGTCCGTGGTGCCGCTGCTCACAAGAGAGAGGAGGCTCAGATCAGCACCCGCAAGTAAGCCTGAAGGATCGGAGGGAACAAACGCCGCCTCATCCACCCATGCGCTGTCGCGGCCAAACGGCACGTCGGTTCCCCGGCGCCACGTCCATCGCAACACATGTGCCCCCGGCGAGAGGGAACAGACCGTGCGCCGCCAGTCCTGATCGCCGCTGAGCGACTGGCGGATGACGCCATCGAGGGCGAAGTGGAGGAAATCCGCGTCGGGCTGGCCGTCCACTTTTGACCAGAAGGAAAAGGTGCCAGGGCCGTTCACCGTGGTTTCCATCCAGCTTTCCTGACCTGCGGCGGTGTATCCATTCGTTGCCGCATCCACGCTGTCGTGCGCAGGCGATGCCGGGAACGTCCGTCCCGTCCAGCCGCCGGTGCCGCCCGTTGTCCACGTGAGGCCCGGCCCGTCCAGCGCCGCGGCGGTGGTCACTGGCGCGGGAGTGAAAGTGATTTCATCCACCCAGCCCCGGTCGAGGGCGATGGAACTGCTGCCATCCTTGGAATAGCGCCACTCGATCTGATGCGCTCCCGGGCTGAGAGCACGCTGCGCCTGGAGCCAGCCGGCGGTGCCACTGATCGACGAGTCCTGGGCACCGTCGATGTAGAGCGACAGGAGGTCCGCATTGAGCTGGGAGGATACCTTCCACCAGAAGGAAAGGTCACCGGGGCCCTGAAACCACGTGAACAGCGAGCTGGTTTGGTTGTTCGCGATAGCCCCGCTGCGCAGAGCGCTCACGCCGTCGTGCGAGTCAGCCGCATTCGTCACGGTCCACGGCAGCGTTCCCGCCGAGTGCCAGGTTCCGGTGTTGTTCACGGCGGAGCCGAGTGTGGCCGATACGGTGGTTGTCCAGGAAACGGTGTCGATCCATGCGGTGTCGCTTCCCGCCGGGGCGGTGTCGTCTTTTTCATAACGCCATTCGACCGAATGATTGCCCGGCCCGATGGTGAATGTTTGCAGCAGCCAGTCGGAAACTCCCTCCACGCTGACAACGGAGGCGCCATCGATGATGGTATTCAGACGGTGTGAGGTGGCTGCCGAGATCTTCCTCCAATACGACAGCGTGGCGGGACCCGCCGCACGCAGAATCAGCCGCGACTGAGCGCTGGCTCCGATGGTGCCGCTGGCGGTCGCGTCAGTGGCATCGTGTGTGGTGGCGGTTTGACTCAGCCACGTCGCGCTCCCGGTAGAGAAAACGTGCAAATTCGCGGCGAGATCGAGAGCCAGTTCCAGTGCGGGCGTACCGGAGGTGAACGCCACCTCGTCGACGAAAGCGGCATCCTGTAGAGCCGGGAGCGTGCCGACGGCCCGGAGGTAGCGCCAGCGGATCGTGTGATTGCCGCTGCCAAAGGTGTGCAGTGCCGCCTGCCAGTCCTGCTCTCCCCTGACGGAATGTACGTTCTCTCCGTCGACGATCAGTTGAAGCTCATCCGCGGCACCGGCGGACATTCTCCACTGCCATGTCAGGGTGCCGGGGCCGGTGATCTGTGTTTCCATCCAGCTTTCCTGGCCGGCGGAAATCATGCCGCTCACGCCGGTATCCGTGTTGTCATGTGAAATGTGAGGAAGCGCGTAGCCGACCCATGGAGCGGAGCCTCCGGTCGTCCACGTCAGGCTGTCGAGCGCCCCGGCCAGCGCGCCGGGTGCGGCGGCCTTCACGCTTTCCACTATGACACGGAGCGACTCGTATTCGCTGTCCTGCTGCAGCCAGCCCAGGACGTGGGTTCCAACCCCGGGCCGGATGAATCCGTTTTGCCAGCCATCGACGAGGTCCGGTCTCTCCACGCCGTCGAAGTAGAGCGATGCTGTTCCTGAAAACAGCGGATGCCTCCAGCGGAAACTGACCGCCTGATCGCCGGTGAGAGCGACGTTGAGCCATGAATCCTCGCCGCCTCCGACTCTGCCGCCCATGGTGAAATCATCGCTCCCCGGCGCGGGCGCGCCTGCTCCGCTCACGGCAAAAATCCATGCCGCCACTCCCTCCGGCGAACCGCCGGTGGGGCGAAAGGTAATGGCGGTGAGGTTCCGGCTCCAGTTCTCCGGCAGCACGGGAATCTGCACCGTTTGTAGAAAGTACCCTGGCGATTGGCTGCCCGTGGTGCGGGTGAACAGGGAGACCGGCCACGAGCTTTCCAAATCCTCGTGCCATTCGCGAAACAGCATGGCGGCGGACTGGCGCATGCCGTCGTCGAACTCCAGCTCGCACATCATTTCGGAAGCCGCGCCGGCGGAAAGGGCCAGCAGCCGCAGAGCCCGGCGGGGTCCTGGGGATGAAAATGTTAGAGTCCGGGTATCCAGCGGTCCGATGCGGAGAGCATTCATGCCGTTGTCCGGCGGAATTTGGAAAAGCACCTCCACATCGCTCAACTGCCCGTTCGCAGGAAGAAAGATCCCCGCCGGGCTGCCGGAGGTCTCGCGGAGAATCGGGATCAAATCAGTGCCAAGATCGGTAGAGGTAGCCGCTGTCCATACGTTGTTTCCTGATCCTGCGCTGTCGGCACTGCCCGCGATGACATCCGCATCGAACCCTGTAACGGTCATCGGTTGAAACCGCGAAAGAGCTTCCCAGGGCTTGACGCCGCCGGTTGCAATGACATTGCCAGGCAGGTCGATTGCCTCCGCAAGGGGCGGAACCGCTCCTCCGGACGGAGTCCACACAAGATTGTCCACCCACGCGCGGTTCGGTCCGGTGTCGCTGGAATCGCGCCGCGCATAGGTCCAGCGGACTGTGGTTGAGCCGGCGGGCACGGCCATCTCCACGCGCTGCCACGCCTTCTCTCCTCCGAGCATGCCTAACAACTTTCCGTTCGCAGTCAGTGAAACGCCGTCCGCCGGATCGCATGACGTCCGCCACCAGAAAGTCAGTGTTCCTGGGCCTGTCAGGATCGTTTGGAGCCATGACTCGCTGCGGCGCGGGATGTCGCCGGAGCGGGCGGTATCGACGCCATCCCGTGCCCCGCCGCCGGATTCGCCGACCCATGGCTGAGCCCCGCCGGCAGTGAAAACAAGGCCCGTGCTGTCGTCCACTGCTGCGGCGAGGCTCGCGGCTCCCGCAACAGGACCGAAGGAGGCCGTGACCTGGACTTCAAAAGACGGAATGATGACGGTGGCCTGATTCGGCACCGCCGTGGAGGTCGCTTCCAGCCAGCCATTCAGTTGGTAACCCGACGCGGGCAATGCTGTTAGTGTGACTTTCGTGCCGATGGGATAACGTCCGGTATTGCTCGCGGGCGCCGCCGTGATCAGTCCATTCACGGCGAGGAGCCTCAACTGTCCGTAAGCCGATTGATTGTTTGAGGGATTGGTGCCGTCTGTGAATTCCTCAAGATTTGTGCGTCCGTCAAAGTCCGGATCGCGCGAGCCGTCGCTCGTGAGGTTGCCGAGATTCGCGAGTTCCCAGGAGTCGGCGAGACCATCGCGGTCGTTGTCGATCGAAAGGCGCGCCACGCTGCTCGTCACGCTGCCGGAGGAGTTAGTAACGACGACGGTGTAGTTGGCCTCGTCAGCGGCGGCAGCGCTGGCGATGGAATAGGTGTCGCGGGTGGCACCGCCGATTGGCGCGTTGTTTTTCTTCCATGCGTAAGTCACCGCGCCGCCGCGGGCCACCACACCAAAGGACGCGAAGGCTCCGGTCTTCACCGTTTGGGAGGCCGGCTGCGAGACGATCACCGGCGACCCGGCGGAATAGGCTCCGGTGGAGGCGACGTTGCCATTTGCGTCAAACGTCTGCTGGGTGCCCTGCCCGTGCAGCGCGTGAGCGCCGGACAGGAAAGTCGCTGCAGCGAGGAGTCGAAGGCGAAGGAATTTCATGGCGGGAAGTTCGGTGGCGCTGCGAAATCGATCAGTTGTCCCCTGCGGGCATCAGAGCGCTGAAGAGAGCGGGACCCGGAGCCCTCACCGGATTCCCGAGCCACGGAGCACGCGGATCAAAAGCATTGCCGTCTACGGACGGAAGGTTGCCCGGAACATCGGGTACCGTCACGGGGCCGGTTTCCGGATTCCAGCCGCCCTGTGCGGGAGCCGGTCCTTTCCACAGAATATCGACGGCCCCCGGGCAGGAAATCCCGGCGCGGTCCGTATAACGCGCCGGGCTGTTCTGAGTGTAAGCATAGAGATTCTGCCCGTCCGCCTCGCCCAGGGGATTGCGAGAGAGCCATCGTCCGGCTGCCGGATCACAGAAGCGCCAGACGGCGGAAAGCAGACCGGTCGGACCGTGGAATTTGAGCCCCGTGAATCCAAACGCCGGTGCCGGTGTGGCGGGAGAAGCTGTCAGACGTCCCCACGGATCATAGCTGATCTGTTGCGAAACTGCGCCCGCGGTCGTGGTGATTTCCCTCACGCTTTGCAGGTGATCGCGCGTATAGAGAGAGACGGTCCCGGAGGAGACTAACTGTTCGCCCTGCGCAAAGAATCTTCGCACCACGGTTCCGCCCGTGCTGTCGCGTTCCTCGCAGAGTGTTCCGTTGCACCAGAGGTAGCGGTTGTCCGACAGAACCGCAGCGCCGTCCTTTTCCACGATGCGAACAATGCGCCCGTGACCGCCATAGCTGAATTCACTGCGTTTCGTTCCTCGCACGATCG
>DATAIE010001056.1:0-6699 GCA_036262875.1 Verrucomicrobiales bacterium | reverse complement strand
GATGGCCGCACGCGGTGACGCAGCGGGGCTGACGACAGCAGACGCGGCGCTGACATTGCCGCCCGCCAGCGTGCGTGCCGGGCGGGAGTTGCTCGCTCAGCGGGAGGGTGCCCGCCATTTGCCGGTGCTGCGCCGGTTTGCCGCGGCGGTGGCGGAAGGGAAAACGACGGGACATTTTGCCACGGTGCTCGCTCTGTATGCCGCGGATTTCAGCGTGGCTTTGCTGCCGCTGCTCCAGTGCCTGCTTTATTGTGAGTGGCACGCAGGCCAAAAGCCGGAGGCGGCAGGCAGCGTGGAGGATTTCTTTCGGCAGACGGCGGGGGTTCTCCCGTTGTTGCCGGCTGTCCTTACAGATCACGCCATCCGGAGTGTGGACTTCCGCACCCCTTCCGGCAGAAAGCAGGAGAGAGGTTCCGGCGCGAACGGATAGAAAATCCTGCGGTCTTTTCTACGCGGCAGAGCGATTGCAAAATGGTGGTTTGAGTTGATCCAATTGGGATGCCACACACCGGGAAAAACCTCCCCTGCTCAGGCGCGCGCGTTTTCCACGCCGCCGCGAAGGGGGGCCTTGGTTCAGTGCCGCGCGGCAAGGTATCCATGGCCATCGATGCACCGGACACGGAGATCATTCCGGAGGAGGAAATCGATGAATCCCTCGATCAGCCCTGGCACGTTATTGTGTATGACGATCCCGTGAATCTCATGCACTACGTTACGCTGATTTTGCAGCGGATATTCGGATATCCCCCCGGGACAGCGGAACGGATGATGATGGAGGTGCATACTCTGGGAAAATCGGTCGTGTGGACAGGTGCCCGCGAACGGGCGGAACACTATGTGCAACTGCTGCATTCGAGCCAGTTGCTCGCGGCTATGAAGAAGGCCGGATAAATCCCATGACATTGGAGCGCCTTCCCGACGGTTCGGTGCGCATTTCGCACCTTGATGAGTGGAATCTCCGGATGCTGCGGCGGATTCCTGCGCTGGCCAGTGCGGGAGACGATGAAGAGGCGCGGCGGCGGCTTTTCCCGGCACCGATTTTTCCCGGCGATGCAAAGGAGGAGGCGCTGGAGGATTGGAAGGAGTTTGTGCAGCCCGGGATCGAGCAGTTGTTTAATGACAGCCTGCACCGCGTGACGGAAGATCTGGGCAGGGCTGAGCTTGAGCCGCTGCCCCCCAGGGCAGCGGAGACCGCCGCTGCACCGGCAACGAAAGCCAGAAAGACCGTTAAAAAGACCACCCGGTCCACCACTGCGAAAAAGACGGCCCGTTCCACGACCGCAAAAAAAGGTGCCAAATCCAAGGTTGCCAAAAAGACCGGAAAGGCCCTCACCTCACAGCCCCGGAAGTCTCCGAAGGCCAAAGAAGCACCTGAGCCCGAAGCGCCGCGGCCAGGGCGCCGCAAACCGGGGCCGGGCATCTCCCCTCCTGCAACGCCGCGCTGGCATTTTGATATTCCGGCGGAGCATGTGGAGGACTGGTACCGGGCAATGAATCAAGCCCGGCTGATGCTCTCCGAAAAGTATGAAGCTCACCGCACGGACGATGCCCACATCGCAGGGATGTTCATCAGCGGGAATATGGAATCCCTGATCCAGTACGAACTCTTCACCGGCCTCTGTTCCTGGTGGGTCACCACCCTCCTCGAGCCGTAAACAGGCTCAGGCCAGGGACTCCAGCTTTTTCAGAATCTCGGAGCGGGGCTGCACGCCGATGCCTTTGTGCTTCAGCTCGCCGTCTTTGAAATAGAACAGGGCGGGGATGTTGCGAATGCCGTACTGCACCGCCAGGTCGCCCTCTTCATCCACGTTCACCTTCACGACTTTGATGGCGTCGCCTTTTTCTGTAGCGATCTCGTCCAGCACAGGTCCCAGCATCTTGCACGGGCCGCACCATTCCGCCCAAAAGTCCACCACCACGGGCACTTTTGCCTGAAGTACTTCCTGGTCGAAATTGTCTTTAGTCACCTGGAGAACGGTAGCGCTGGCCATGATCGATGTGGGTAGGGAGTTGAGTTGTCTACCGACAGGTAACGGGGATTGAAGGTGTGACAACTAAAAACAAAGCCCGGCGGAAGCGGGGCTTCCGTCGGGCTTTGCACGATTGGTTGAGTCCTTCCGGCGGGAGGGCTTACATGTAAGCGCTCAGCACGATGCCGGCGACGGCACCAAGGGCTCCGACGAGCAGGAAAATAATGGGTCCCATAGTTTGATGAGGGTCGGGTGGTTGAGATCAGGGAGCGAGCGGACGTTCCGGAGTATTCGGCTCCAGACGGGCATACTCGCTGTTAATACCGCCGGATTCGTTCTTCGTATCGAAAGGAGAAAAATCCGCGGGCAGCTTGAAACCTTCGGGCGGGTGCGCATTGCGCCAGTTTTTAATGGCGTCCGCCCGGCTTTGCGGGGTGTCAGCCTTCATCACGCCTTCGGTAAAGAAGTCCACTTTGTCCCAGGTTGCCAGCACGCCGATGAGCGCGGCGATAGCGGCGATGAGGGCGACCCATCCCATGACATTGAGGGGGCCTTCGTTGATTTCCTCCTCCTCTTCGATCTGGCTGGTGCGGATGTTAACGCTGCTGATCGGTGTGGAGGCGGAAGGCGAGGTGGTCGGCTGGAGCTTCACCGTGGCGCGCGGGAGCGGCTGCGTGTTAGGAGCGCCACCGGCGATCTTGGTCGTCTGCTTGCCCACCATGGGAGTAGTGGGGCGTGCGGGCGGCTGAGAAAGAGGAATGGTCTTGCTGCCAACGGGGCCGGAGGGCGGGGCCGGGCGACCTGCCGGAGGAGGCGGACCTCCCGGGCGCGGCGGTGGAGCCAGCGGCACGGTGGGAGCGATGGGGCGCGGAGGCGGCGGGGCAGCGGCGGCAGGTGCCGGAGGAGGAGGCGCCGGGGCATCCGGAGCATCCGGCGATTGCGGGCGGAGAGTGATCCGCACGGTCTCTTTCTTCAAAGGCACCGCGGAGGTCTTAATAGTGGGCCGCGGCGGTGAGGGATTCTGGTTGTCCTGTTCGCTCATAGGGAATTACCTGGTGGGTGGGAGAATTTTTCCGATTCTTCGCAGTTTCGGTTCAAAGTGTCAACCTTCCTTGCAGTCCAATTTTGGAAATCTGCATCTAAATCTACGCCTCATAAACGGTGCGCGGTGACACCAAACTGGATGGCAGCGCCGTTCCCTCCGGAATGCGGGCCGGACAGGCGGGAAACGATCTCCTGCTCCGGAAAAAACACGGGTCCGCCCCTTTTGCCTGCCCCCACGGCGCGGCGGCGCCAATACCACACGGCCCCTGCTCCCAGAACTGCCGCCTGCACTCCCACAGCAAAGGCCCACCAGAGGCCCGAAGACGGCGCTGCGGCCACTGTCGCGGGAAGATCGTCCGGAGCCGTCACCACGCCCTGCCGGTGCAGACGGTCGAGGCGAATGGCGACCTTATAACAAAAACGCTGGAGCTGGGAAACCGGTGCCGGCATCCGGGCGGCTTCGCGGACGCTGAAGTCGATGACTGTGCGCAGATCCTCGCTGCGGTGATACTGCCGGGTTTCCGGGGAGAAGAATGCCTGAGTCCGGTCCGGTTGGCCGAGGAAATAGAGGATGAGCAGCCCTTTGCTGCTGCCATACCAGCGCTGGAGGATCTCCGGCGGGTTGAGAGTCACCGGTATTTGCTGGGATGGTTTCAGCACGACGATGCTCGTTTGGAAACTGCCCCGCGCGTTGAGCGAGCGTTGGAGGAGGGCCGTCAGCGGGGCGGCCTGCGCCGGAGTGAGCAGTTTTTGCGGATCGTGCAAAACCGGAGGCGGGGAAGGTCCGAAGCAACCCGCCACGATCTCCGGAGGCAGAGGCTCCGCCCCGGTGGTGACCATTTCTGCGGGCGGCAAAGACTCCGGGTCTGCGTCCTCCGGGATCGTCTCCGGAACCGGCGCCCACAGTTCAGGGGGGAACAGGCTGGCATCGTCAGGTTCCGTGTGCCCGCCGGCGGATGCCGTGGATTCCTCCGCACTCTCCTGGGGCAGCGTGAGCATCTCCACCCGGTCCGGCAGCAAATCGGTGAGCGCTCCCGTTTCCTCGCGGTCGGAGGCGGGGGTGACGGATTCTGCGGGCGGCGTTTCCGCCGGTGGTGCCGGAGGGGTGGGTGCCGGCACAGGCGCAGGCGCAGGAACCTGGCTTTGCGCCTGGCCAAACACGAGCATCCCCGCGAAAATCCGGAGGCTTGCCGCATGCCCGAATGCCCGGCAGACGAGTTTGATTTTGCTCTGAGGAATGATCGCTGTATTCACGGGGGGGTGCCGGTGACTAACGTTTTTTACCTCCGCTTTTTCCTTTGGATTTCGCCTTCGGGCTCCCCTTCTTTCCGCTGCTGCCCTGAGGCCGCGGTGTTCCTGCCGCCGGTTTTGCCGCATGCACGTTGCCGTCGCGAATGCGGACGAACTTTGGCGTCGCGGGAGCGACCGGTGGTTTTGGAGGAGCGAAACGTGCCGGTGCCTTTGCCGCTTCCGCCGCGCGGCGCCGCAGTCGCGCCGTCATTTCATGCAGAGCCGCACACACGCCCGCGGCCCAGAGTCCGCGATGGAAGTCGCGCCGCCCCGCTTCGAGCACGCGCTGGCAGTCCCGTTCGTCCAGATAGCATTCGAGGAAATAGCCCAGCACCACGGCAGCGGCGCGCCCGTGGGTGTCGATGACGATGAGCGCTCCGTGTTCGTTGGGCCGGGTCACATCCAGTTCACAGACGGCTGCCCGGTTGAGCAGCCAAAATCCAAATTGCCGCAGACCCGTTTGCTGCGGCAGCGCACCACAATACACGGCGGCGAACAACTGCGGGAAGCGCGCTTCGAATTCCCGCAGAGCGGCATCGAGCCGCATCACCTCTCCGTCCGTGAGGACGCCTGCGGCGTCCGTCACGCGATTAAGCAGCACCGCATCCGGGCCGAAAACTTCATCCGTCACGGAAAGGGAATACCCGCAATGGAGGCAACTGTCCTCCCCCTGCACCACGGTTTGCGTACAGCGGGGGCACTTCAATTCGAAGCAACTGACAGCGTGTGAAATCAGACGGGGAGAGGAATTCCCGGCAAGGTATCGACGGCGAAGCGGGCGTCAATGGGAGCCCGCGCCGATCTCCACGGGCTTGTAGCCGCCGCGGCTCCGGAAGTAGAGGAACATCCCGAGATAGCATACCAGCATGAAGGACGGCAGCATCGCGATGCGGGCGAACGTCGCCTGCTTGCTCTTTGCCTGCACTTTGTCGAGTTCGTCTTTTTGTGCTTTGGGAAGCGCGTTCACTTTGACGGCATCCAGGCTCGGTGACTGTCCAAAGATGGCCGTTTTTTCCGGGCCGTTGACCATCGCATGCAGGGCAGGCTGAGTTTCTCTCAGTTGGCGATCCACTTCCTTGTCCTGCTGGAATCCGATGAACGGCGACCCGATAATCCCCAGGCCGAGCACGCCCACGGCGGAGACGCCGTTCAACGTCAGGGCACCGCCTTTGGGAAACTGTTCGGACACCATCCCCAGCGTGGTGGACCAAAGGAACGTCTTGCCAAAGGCATACACGGTAGCCGCCACCACCACCATCCAGCCCGCCGCGCTGGAAAGGAAGAACAGACCGGCAATGGCAATGGCCGCGCTGATAACCAGCAGGCCGATGGGCGAAAACCGGTGCACCACAGGTCCCGCGCAGAAGCGCAGAATCGTCATGATGGTGGAAACATAAATGAACACCCACGTCGCGAACTGGGGAATGTCCGGACCTGAGAACTTAAGGAGATCGGGCATCCAGCCGTCTGTTCCCAGCTCAGAGGTTGCCAGCGGACCCATGGTCAGCAGGACCACGAGAAAAAGCCAGTTCCCGGCCGAGCCGGTATAAACTCCCGCCGCCACTGCAACGACCGCACCGATCCCGAGCGTCATCCACAGATTGGCTTCGATGCCGGCCATCTGCGCCACGGCCCCCGCGACCAGTGCGCCGATGGCAAAAAAGCCGATCGCGCCCACTTCCCGCAGCATATCCCGGTAGGAAATGCCCGCTGCGACACGCTCGTTCACCGGGAATTTTCGCGGCAGGATTAGCAGCGCGTAGAGGATCACCGGCGCAAAACAGGCCCCGAACTTCCACTGCCAGCTCATATCCTTGAGTATCACCGTGAACAGCGCTCCCAGGGCCAGTCCCGCCGGCCAGCCGGCATGGAGGATGTTCAACCACTTCGTCTTGTTTTTGCTGAAGATCGTGGCCACCACCGGATTGATGAACGACTCCACCACTCCATTCGACACCGCGACGAGGAACGTGCTCCAGTAGAGTGATTCGTATCCTGTCGCCATCACGGTCAAAATCAACGACACCACATGGCAGGTAATAGCCACGAGAGCCGCCGTCTTATAGCCGATGCGGTCGATGATGAGGCTGAAAACGATGATGCTCAGCGCAAACGGCCACATGCCCACGCCATTGATGTTCCCTTTCTGCGCCTCAGAGAGATTGAATTTCTCCTGCAGTTCACCAATGATATTGGCGCGCACTCCAAAGATGAATGATGTCGCCACGAGGGCGATGAAACAGGCGAGAAAAAGTTTCCGGTTCGTCCCGGAGTCAGCGTCAGTGTGCATAGGAGGGAGCAAGGGGATTCATGTTTACCGGTCCTGTTATCAGCCCGGCTCTTTGACCGGAAGTAAAAAAAAGCGGCCCCGTGTTTTCACGGGGCCGCTCCAGTA
>DATAIE010001055.1:0-7123 GCA_036262875.1 Verrucomicrobiales bacterium | reverse complement strand
GCCGTCGGAGCCCTCACGGACGGGCTCCTTGCCAATCCTCAGGCGGCCGCGGCTCAGTCTTACATTCCCGTTACTCCGGACATTCTGGCGAAGAGCAGCAAACTCGTCAGCATCGGACAAAACGACCTCATCAAGTTTACCGCTCCCGACCCGGGCAATTATCCCTACATTTGCGCCTATCCCACTCACTGGCGGCTGATGAACGGCACTTTGGTGGTCACCCGCTAGAGTTTCAGTCCACGGTTTCTCCATGGGACGGGCGCTGAGTTCATCAGCGCCCGTTCTTTCTTTCCGCCAGCCCTGGTGCTGGCTCTGTCATGATTACTTTCGCACGGCGATTTCTCCCCCGCTTCGCGCTTCTCACCGTAGTGCTCCTTTACCTTGTGGTGCTCGCCGGTGCCATCGTGCGGGCTACGGGTTCGGGCATGGGCTGTCCCGACTGGCCAAAGTGCTACGGACGGCTCATTCCGCCCACCGACGTGAGCCAGATCGATTTCTCGCATCTCGACGTCGATAAATTCCGTGCCGCCTGGAAGCGCAGCGGCCATGATCCCGTCGAGGTAACGGAGGAAACGCTCCGCAGGAACTTCAGCGCCAAAGCGACCTGGATCGAATTTTCGAACCGGCTGGTGGGGGCCATTAGTGGTCTGGCCGCCCTCGGCACGCTGGTTTGCGCTCTTTTTCACCGGCCCCGCAGCCGGCGGCTCATCGGGTTGCTGACGGTTCAAATGGTGCTTTTTGGAATGGTTGCCTGGCTGGGTAAAGTCGTGGTTGATACCAACCTGCTGCCCTGGAAAATCACAGCGCACATGGCTTTGGCCGTGGCCCTGGTCACCACGGCGCTGCTCGCCCGTCATTGGATCAAGCCCGGGCGCAGCATCCTGGTTTCCTCCTCCCTGCGCTGGCATCTCGTTGTGGCCCTCATGTTTACGCTGATGCAGATTTTTCTCGGCACTCAGGTGCGGGAAATGGTCGATGAGTTGTCCGCCGCCGGGGATTGCTGCGGTGAGCGTGTCGAGCAGGTTCTGGGCACGCCGCTGGTATGGCATCGCGTCGGGGCGATCGGTGTGCTCACCCTGGTGGCCATCGCGTTCTTTCGCCTCAAATTCTCGCCTCCCGCCGCGGGCTCGGCACCTGTGCTCATCACTCTGATGGGGCTCCTGGTAGCAGCGGAGTACGGGGTGGGAGTCATCCTGGTTTTTGCCGGCATGCCGGCGATTCTGCAGCCGGTGCATTTGTTGTTCGCCGTGATCCTGCATGGCATGTTGTTCACCCTCCTGCTGCGGTGCCGGTTGCAGACCCCGGCCGTCACCCCCATCCTCGTCACGGCATGAGTGATTCCACCGTCAAATCCGCCTCTGAACAATCCGCCTCCACGGAGGTGGCCGCGGGATTCTCGCGGCAGGATTTTATGGTGCTGACCAAAGCCCGGCTCAGCGCGCTCGTCGTTGTCACCACGGCCGCCGGTTACTGGCTGCATCATTTGCTGCGGGACTGGCCAAATGACACGGTGTGGCAGCTCCTTCACACGCTCGCCGGGACCACGCTCACAGCCTTTGGCGCTGCGGTGTTCAATCAGCTTATGGAAATGGATGCCGACGCCCGCATGAAGCGCACCGCCGGTCGCCCGCTTCCGGCGCGCCGTCTTCAGCCGGAGGTCGCCTTCGGAGTGGGGGCCGTACTCAGCGCCCTCGGCATCATCCATCTCGGCGTGAAGGTGAATACCGAGGCCGCCGCCCTCGCCGGCCTGACACTGCTGGTTTACCTCTTCATCTACACACCGCTGAAGCGAAAATCGCCCGTCAATACCCTGGTGGGGGCGGTCTCGGGTGCCATTCCCCCTGTTATCGGCTGGGTGGCCGTCCCCGGCGGTAAAGAGATCAACCGGGAGCTGGTCCGCTCCAGTCTTCTTCTCGATCAGCCCGCCCTCTTCCTTTTCAGCCTGCTCTTCCTCTGGCAACTGCCGCACTTCCTTGCCATCAACTGGATGTATCGCGATGAGTATATCCGCGGAGGGTTTAAAATGTGGTGTAATACAGACGAAACCGGACGCGCCACGGCCCGCCGCGCGCTCGGATGGAGCCTGCTGATGCTGCCCCTCAGCGTCTGGCCGCCGCTCGCCGGATTCACCTCGTGGATTTTTGCAGCGCCGGCGCTGCTCCTCAGCGGCTGGCTGGTATATTTGAGTTTGCAGTTCCTCCGTCTGCCCGAGCGCGCCAAAGCGAGGAAGCTGTTTTTTGCCACCCTTTTCTATTTGCCGGCAATGCTCGCCGCGGTGCTCCTCTGTGCCCGCCGCTAAGGTTTTCCCTCCTCCCCTCTAACATGTCCGAGCCCCCCTCCGCTTCTTACCGCCCCAGGAAAGGCACCGTGGTCATGATCGCATTGATCATCATGGCGATGGGTGTCGTCGTTTGGTGGAACTACTACATCAAGGTTTCGAACGATATGAAAAAAGGCCACCTGCCGATCACGGGCAGGGTGGAAAAGGATCCCCTCGAGTGGATCGACCAGGATGGGAAAAAGCGGGTGCTCCATGACCTGATGGGCAAGGTTACGGTGTGGAGTTATCTCTACACCACCTGTCCTCAGGGCTGCTCCGGCCTCGCTGACGAAATGAAAAAGCTCCAGGCGGAATTCGGTTCGAATCCCCGCTTCCGCCTCGTTTCTGTGAGCCTCTATCCTGAATTTGATCGCCCCGAGCGGTTGAAGACCTGGGTGAAGGACAAGGAATATACGCCAGGGGATAACTGGTGGTTTCTGACGAGCCCGAACGGAACGGAGGCTGAGGGGAACACGATCCGCAAATGGATGCAGGAATCCTTCAAAGTCTCCGCCACCAAAAACTCCGAAGAGCACATCAAGCTGGTCCCCGCCGATGTCTGGACACACCAGGTGGTGATGGTCCTGACGGATGATCAGGGCAACGTCCGGGCCCCGACTAACAGCGACACCTTTTGGGACCCGTTTGCCGCGGTGGCCAACTTCGGTTGGTATCCGCGGGATATCCGCGAGGATATCCGGAAGCTGCTCGAAGAGGCGGAGAAACGCTAACGGCTTTTGGCACCCGTCCCTGAATTTATGTCAGCGCGTGAACTTCTTCCTCTCATCAATGCCTGCCTTAACGGGACGGCCACGGTGCTTCTTTGCGCCGGCCTCTACTTCATCAAGAGCCGGCGCATTGCCGCGCACCGGGCCTGCATGCTCAGCGCCTTTCTCACGTCGTGCATTTTCCTCGCGCTCTATCTGTATCACAAGATCGCCGTCATGAAGGGGGTCAACACGACCTTTCCGGGCCCTCCGGAATGGAAGATTCCCTACCTCGTGATGCTCTTCAGCCACATCATCCTGGCCATCGTCATTGTGCCCCTGGCCTTCATCACGATCAATCGCGGGCTGAAGATGCGCGTGGAACTGCACAAAAAGATCGCCCGCTGGACCTTTCCCTTGTGGCTCTACGTTTCCGTTACCGGCGTGCTCGTCTATCTGGTGCTCTACCGGATATGGCCTGTCGCCGCGGTATAGTTACCGGTCGATCACTCTCATCGAACCGCCTTCGAGACGGAGATAGCGTGTGGCGGCGCGGAGTTCGTCATTTGTGTAGTTGCCGGCCTTGAAGACGGTGGGAACCCGGTCAGTCGTGCCGGAACTCACTCCTGCGCTGATGAGGCGGACAGCGTCGGCCAGTTCGGCCACTTTTCCGGTAGGGATGGCACCGGCTTTCATGGCCTGGGAAAAGATGCCGGCGATGCGCTTGGCGTCCCCTTTCGGATCGGGGTTTACCTTTCGCAGCCAAGTGCGGTAGCCTTCTTCACCGGGCTTCCAGGTGAGTTGACCGTTTTGGAAACTGAGCAGCGCGGTGGCGTGTTCCCGCTCCACATCCGTCAGGGTGGGAAGCCCCACGGAAATCCGCTGGCGCGCTCCGTCTTTATTCGCCCACTCCAGCACCTTGCGGGCGGCGGTAGCGGCATCCTGGGCATCCTCTTTTGTGAATTTTGCCACCGCCCAGAGACTGATGAGCAGTTCGGCATTGCGGTAATCCCGAGCCTTTATCGCGAGATCGAGCATCGTTCCATTGAGGTGATCGGTGCTCGGGCGGAACACGAGGCCGGCTCTGTCCTCCATCGCGAGAAGGTGGACGATCTCATCCGCCTGGGCGGGCTCCAGCCGTTCGATTTGATATACCTGCTGTCCTGCACTGATCCCGCCCTGCAGTAGCTCGAGAGCCTCGGCAACACTCGTGACGGTCATCGTTTCCGGCGCCTGTTTCAGGCGGGCCTGATTGAAATTCAGCACGGCTTTCTGGGCGGCGAGAATCAGTTCGACCGATGGCGACTGACTCATGAAGCTGTGAGCCACGGATTCGATCGCCTCCCGCAGGAGGGCCTCGCCATCGGGAACGGTGATGGAGGCTTCGGTCGTGGTGATCATTTCCCCGGCATCGGGAGCCTTACCGAGTGTCCGGGCCGGTCCCTCCGCAAGAGCCGTGACACCGCTCAGTTTGAGAGACTGATACAGCGCCGAGGACTGCTCCTTCAGGGCCGCACTGCTTTGTTCCACGAAGACCTCCTCTTTGACGTCCGGATTTCTTGTCAGGGTCAGGCGCGATTCGCCCTTATCCTTGAAGAAGAGATTACTCACTGCCGTTTGGAAGGCGGACGGCGAGGCATCGGAGGGATGAGTGATCCGCTCCACCATGATGAGGGCGCCGGGGTTCTTCACCGCGGTGAAGGGGAACATGCACAGGGCTTCCCGCAGAGAGGGACTGGACCCGCCGTTGAGGGTGGACTCGATCCACGAGGGGCGCCCGAGAATTACCGTAAAGGGATCATACTGTGTCGCGCCATACACTTTCCCGGTCAGTTTGACTGGATAGATGCGCGGCACCTTTGACTTGGTGCGGGTGTCCTCTTTGACGGGGGCAGGGGGGATACTCAGCAGCGACTCGATATTGACCTGAGTGGGCGAGGTCAGGATGAATACGAACTCGTCCTTGCCGCTGGCCCGCAGACAGGTCAGGCGGTCGAAACCCTCCAGCAGCAGGCCGTAGTGTTTGCTGAAGGCCTCGTTCATCTCACGCTGAGGCGGCAGTTTCTGCGTGCTCGCCGTGGCGTTGTAAAAAGGAACCAGTTGTCTCAAGTCCGCCTGGAAGAGGGAGATCGTACGCTCGGTGAGCATTCGCTTCACGATCTCGTTATGCTCTGCCTTGGGCAGGACGTTCCTGTCCGGTGGAGGCGTCTGAGGCTTTTGGGTCGTGACCGTGGCGGTAGCCGTCGTGGAGGCGGGGCGGGGTTCCGGCTTCGGAGGATTCGCCCAGGCCGTAATCTTTTCCCAAACAGGGGCGAACGCGTTCCGCACGGGCTCGAGGCGGCTGGCGGCGGCTCCCGCGCCGGCCACTACCGCGAGGCTGGCCAGCACCACCGTCCGGCGGCTGAACCGGGATCTCCGGGTGCTTCTGACGCGAGTCCGCTTGTTATTGGCGGGAAGGTCGACGGGTGCAGCCGGTTCCGGAGGGATGTTGCCGCCTGCTGCCGCTGCCTGCGCGGCCATTGCCAGGCTGGCAGCCTTCTCATCCGCCGGGTTCATCCATGCCACAGGCGGTCCTTCTGTCCTGGGTGCGGCGGCAGTGGCCGGTACGGGCGGAGGGCTCGCGGGCACGGGTGCCGTGGGAGGACTTGCTCCGGGTTTGGCGGCTTCGGGAGAATGAGTGCGTTCGCCCGATGCGGCGAGCGGAGCGATGGGAATGAACTTTGCAGCCGGTTGTGCCTCCTCTTCCTCCTGCACCACTCCGCGCGCTCCGGCGAGGAACGGGGAAGGGGCCTCCTGAGGCACTTCCGTATGCCAGAATCCCAGCCTGAGCATCCCGGCACCAATCACATTTCCGTGTTGGAGGACCATTTCCTGCACGGCTTGATCGTTGACGGTCAATCCGGCACCGCCGCTTACGTCGCGAACGATATAGTTTCCATCCGGGCGGGGCTCGATTTCAAAGTGCAGGGGTGCAAGCCCAAGACCGGCACTGAGGGGCACATCGCAGGAAGCGGACTCACCAAGAGAAACGCGGCGTCTCGGGAGATCAAGGGTGTGGCCGCTCTGAGCTATGAGTTTTGCCATGGGTCGGTGTAGGGATTTACCCCAATTTTACAATTTCCATAATCTTTGTCAATTTTTATTGTATTTACTCTTGAAATTCAAAATCAAGGAAAGTATCGTGATTGAGCGAAAGAGGAGTAGTGAACGATACGGTTAAGACCGTATCTTAGCGGGTGACTGCCTTTCGCCTGTTCCTTCTTTTCCTGCTGCTCATTGTGTCCGGGGTTCGCGCGGCTCCTCCCGGAAAATGGGCTCCGGCAGCCAGTCCATGGGACCGAAAGCTGGGCACGCACCGGGTCATCGTAAAGGTCGCTGCTGTGGCCCCCGCCGTGCATATTCATATGGATTGGCGGCGTCCCGATCATAATCCTGAAAAGAAAGGGGTCCTGGTAGTTGACCTAGCCTCCGGTAGGGAAATCCCTAATGTTCTCACTAAGAACATCCAATCCGAATCCGGTGATGTGACTTTCGAGCCGGTGAGCGGGGCAGGGGAATACGCTGTCTACTTCCTCCCGGTTAAAATCGAGGGAGGTGCTTTCCCGGTGAGCCATTACCTCCCGCCTCAGAACAAAGCGAACCCCGAATGGGCAAAGCGCGCGGAGGGAGCGCCCGAAGCGGAAGTGGTGCGGTGGGAGGCCATCTCCGCGCATGATGCCTGGAATGAGATGGAGGTCATCGCCACCGCTGAGGAAACGGAGGCACTGGCGAAGAAGGCAGAGGACGGGATGATGATTTTCGTTACGGGGCCGGAGCAGGCGGTCCGCATCCCGGACCGGTTGCCGGCGATTTGGACGGGACCATCCACGGATGCCGCAAAGGTGAAATCCCCCCCTCGCGCGCCGGTATTTCAGGTGGCCGTCTGGGCCGTGGACCGGCCGTTGAAAAATGTGCGTCTGGAAATCGCTGAGTCTGACTCGGGGGATCCAAAGTTTACCTGCCTTTCCACGGAGGGCGTAGACTGGAATGGGCGACCGTTCAGCCGAACGATCGATATTCCTGCGGGTCATATCCAGCCCTTATGGATTGCACGAGA